>MVZL01000006.1 GCA_002068375.1 Tenericutes bacterium ADurb.BinA155 | reverse complement strand
ATGGCCAAATGCAAACGGAAACGCTGGAAAGAATATGCCGGCTGCCCCGATACGATCGCCGAGATGGCGTTAGCGCGGCCTGAACCCGCCGCTAAGCCCGAAGGAGGTCGTTAATATGGCAACCTACGCTTTACCGCAGCGCCTCAGCAAGAACATGAAGGCCCAGTTGATCATCAAACGGATTCTTTGGTACACCTTCCTCGTCCTCTTAGCTTTGCTTTGCTTGATTCCGATCTTCACCCTCCTCGTCAACATGACCCGCAGTCATGGCGACTTAACCGGCAATGGGTTTTCATGGTGGTTTGGCGATAACTTCATCAACAACTGGAATAAGTGCTTTAGCGATAACCATCTCCCGGTCGGCAGCGCTTTGAGAAATTCCTTTATCGTATCGCTTTGCACCTCGGTCCTGACCTGCTATTTCTCTTCTTTAACCGCCTATGCCTTCAACGTTTATCGTTTCAAAGGCCGCTCGATCATGTTCACGATTATTATGCTGATCATGATGATCCCGACTCAGGTCTCGGCCTTAGGATTCGTCACGATGATGCGGGAATGGAAAGCCTTGAACCAGCTCTGGCCGCTCATCGTGCCTTCGATTGCTTCGCCGGTTGTCTTCTTCTACATCAACCAATACATGGAATCGATTCTGCCGTTCGAACTCGTCGAAGCGGCCCGGGTCGATGGCTGCAGCGAAATCGGGATCTTTCATCGGATCGTGTTGCCTCTTATGAAACCGGCGATCGCGATTCAGTTCATCTTCACCTTCGTTGGTTCCTGGAATAACTATTTCATTCCGGCCTTGCTCATCAGCAAGGATGGTCAGAAGACGTTGCCGCTCATTATCGCCGCGGTCAAAACAAGCGATCCGGCCAGCTTCGATTTGGGCAAAGTTTACATGCTCGTCGCCGTCTCGATCGTGCCGCTTCTCATCATCTATCTCCTCTTCAGCCGCTTCATCATCAAAGGCATGACCGAAGGGGCCGTAAAGGGCTAGAGTTAACTTCCGTTCGAGTGAGCCGTTTCTTTCCTTGGCGGCTCACTCTTTTTCTTTTTAAAAGCAATCGTTTAGTAGAACCACTTCTTGGCTTTGAAGTGCCGGGTGAGATAAAGAATGAGCAAGGAGAAGAGAAGGGCACAGCCTAAGGTAAAGGCGAATTTGGCATTCAGGTTGGCGAGCATGGCTTTATTGCCGATGTAGAGATCCTGATAGGCATCGCGCCAGGCGATATGGGTGAGATAAAGGAGCGAAGAGATTGGACCAAAGTACTTTCCGATCTTCGCGGGGAAGGGAAGCCGGATGCTCAAAATCGCGATGAAGAACGCCGGCTCAAATAGCAGCAGCGAGAGATAGATGTTATAGTCCTTCATCTTCGTTTCGCTCATGAGGTAATGGGCTTCGTAGAAGAGAAGAACGAGCGAACTCGCGGCGATGAGGGCGCAGAATATCCCCATGAGGGTTCCGGGCTTTTTAGCCGCATAGACTTCGGCGATTTGACACCCGATGAGAAGCAGGGGCAAACCGAAGAAAATCATGTCACGGGTCGTGTAAAAAGTCGTATCGAAGGACGTGTAGAAAGGCAATAGCCATTCCGGGAGTAAGCCATAGTAGGTGTCACCATAGGCACCATAGATATAGAAGGCCACCGCGAGCGGAAGAAGGTAGATGGGCCGAATTTTCAGAAGGGCAAGAACCCCAAGGATGAGAAGACCATAGGCGGAGGCCCGTAAGAACCAGAAAACCGAGATCGGGGAGTTCAAAAAGAACTCTTGGACGAACCAAAGCGCATAAGCGCCAGGGGTTTTCGTGGTACCAAAATAGGTCTCTTTTAAAATCGTCGGGATGAAGACAATGGTCCAGAAGGTATAAAGAATGAAGTAGCGGAGGGCGGCTTTAAAAAAGACTTTGGGGTCACGGCCACGATCGAGATAGATCTTGTAAGTGAAGAACGCGGTGCAAAGGAAGAAGAAGGGGACGGCGGTGCGAAATAGCGTCGGGTTAGCGATCGTGAGCCACTGATAGGGGCCTTCGGCGAAGCTTGCCTTCCGCGAAGCGTGAACCCCGACCACGAAAATGGCCATGATCAAACGAACGAGGTCGATCCAGTAATTCCGTGAGCTTGGCTTCGAGACACTGGTCATGCTCATTATTCTAAACCAAAACGGAAAGAAGTAATCGCCTTCCTTAGGCTATAATAGACGGCATGAAGCGCTTCATCCGCATTATTGCCTATATCCTCGGGACCTTCGCGCTCGCCCTGACGGTTTTTCAACTTTGCAACACCGATGAATTTTCGACGACCAACTATACCTATGAATCTTCCAAGGTGCTCGATGCCTTTGATGGTTACAAAATCGTCCAAGTGAGCGATCTTCATAACCACGCGATCGCTTATCGAAACACCACTTTGCTTGAGGCGATCGACGCGGCAAAACCCAATCTCATCGTCTGCACAGGCGACCTCATCGATAGCCACACCAAGGACTATACGAATCTGGTTTCTTTTTTCTCTCATTGTCAGGAAAAGAGCTACCCCGTGTATTATGTTTCTGGCAATCATGAGGCCTATGAAAAGGACAAGCGGACATTAAAACTCAAAGAGCTGATGTCGACCTATGGCGTCATCAATGCTGAGACTGAGACCTTTGAACCTGTCCTCGGTTTAAGAATCTCCGGTCTTCGCGATCCCGCCTACGTCGAAAGCGACCATGGCTATCTTTATCCCTGCGAAGGCGATGTCAAAGATCAACTCCTCACCCTCGATTCCGGCTTTGATTCCTCCAAACTCAACATTCTCCTTTCGCATCGGCCGGAGCTTTATTCGCTCTACAAAAATCACGGCTACGATTTGGTCTATTCTGGCCATACCCATGGGAACCAGCTCGGCTTCACTTGGACCCCGTTCACCGTCAACCAATTTTTTCCCACTCACTTCGTCGGTTATTACCAAGAAAAGCCGACCTCGATGATTGTGAGCCGGGGTTTAGGCTATTCCTATTCGATGCCTTATCGGGTTTTCTGCAACGCCGAAATCACTGTCACGACGTTAAAGAAAGCCTAAGATCTGCTGGTTTTCAATTCACTTTTGCGAGGGTTTTGGAAAGAGATTTCCTTTCGCGTGTGACATAGGCTAGAATAGCCATGTCACAACTTTTCGAATGGATAATACCCAAACGACGGAAACGCCGAAAAAAAAGAAAAATCAAAACATCAAGTACATCATCTACATCTTGATCGTTTTGGTCGCGACCGGCCTCTCGCTTGCCATTTCGCTTTGGAATTCTTTCGACGCCGTTATGGCGGCGATTCGGGGCGCGAGCCCGCTTTGGATCGCCATCATCATTTTGGTGGTCGCCGGTTCCTATTGCCTCGAGGGTCTCATCATCAAAATCTTCTGCCGGCTTTATACCCGGCATTATCATTTCCATCAGGGCTTAGCTAACTCCCTTATCGGTGCTTTCTATAACGACGTCACTCCGTCTTCAAGCGGTGGCCAAGTCATGCAGGCTTACACCTTGAAGCAACAGGGAATCCAAGTCAGCAACGCCGCGTCCATCATGGTGATGTGGTTCATCTTGTACCAGGTCGCCCTCATTTTTTTCGACATCGTCGCCCTTGCTTTCGAATCGCAAACCATTCTCTCGATTAAATGGCTCGATATCGGCACTTGGCACATTCCGGCACTCCCGCTCATTATCATCGGGTTCGCCATCAACCTTTCGGTCATCGTTTTGCTTTACCTCATGAGTTTCTCGCACCGGTTCCATAATTTCATTCTCCACTACGTGATCGGATTCCTTGGAAAAATCCACTTGATCAAGAAACCCGATCAAATGCGAGAGAACCTCCGGGTCCAAGTCGAAAACTTCAAAATCGAGTTGCGGCGTCTTCAAGCCAATATTCCGGTCACCATCCTCATCGTTTTCCTTTTCTTGCTGGTTATCACGATGCGAAATAGCATCCCGTATTTTGCGGGACTGGCCCTGAACGCCTTCCAGGATTCCTCCTTCTCTATCACGATGCTTTTCAAAGCCGCTTTCTTATCGTCCTTCCACCAAATGGTCACTGGACTGATCCCGTTACCAGGAAGCGCCGGCGTTTCCGAATACTTCTTCTACTACCTGTTCTTCAATTTCTACAACCAGAACGATGGGGTCATTAAGGCCGCCCAAATCCTTTGGCGGACCGCGACTTACCACTTGGTGCTTTTAATTTCGGGCCTAGTGAGCGCGCTCTATCGGAGCCGCCCCAAAGAAGCGATTCATTATGCGAACCGTCAGACCTTCGTGAACTTGCAGCTTGAAACTTTCGATGAACGGAAACGCTCCGCCGATACGATGTTCGAGACTCGGCAGCTTTCGCGGAAAGAGATTCAAAAGAAGATTGAAGAGTCGACTCAGGTTCTTCGGGACCGTCATCATCAGGAGCCGACCACGAAGACCGATACCGACCCCACCATGAAAATGGCTAAAATTAAAGAGGACAAAAAGAGCAAAAAGAAGCAAGAGGACGAATGGGGGACCATCGATATCGATAACTAGCCATGAACATCGCGTTATTCTCAGATACTTATCCGCCAGAGATCAATGGAGTTGCGACCTCCACTTTTAACTTGCGGAAAGTCCTGCACGATCATGGCCATAACGTCGTGGTGGTGACCACCAATCCCTTCAGCAAGAAGGTCACCTATGATGGGGAAACCATCCGGATTCCGGGCGCCGAATTAAAGCATCTTTACGGTTATCGGGCCGCTGGGGTCTTCAACCAAGAGGCCTACGATATGCTGGTGAAATTCCATCCGGATATCTGCCACGTCCAAACCGATGCCGGCATTGGGATTTTCGGGAACATCGTCGCTTCAAGGCTTCGGTCCGCTCGGGTCTACACCTATCACACGATGTACGAAGACTATACCTATTACGCGACGAAAGGCCATTTCGAGCGCTTCGCCCGCAACGTGGTCCGCTATTATGTTCGGGCCAAATCCGATTCGGTGACGGAGCTCATCGCCCCCTCGGAAAAGATCAAAGATTACCTACGGGCGATCGGGGTCGATTCCTACATCAACGTGATCCCGACCGGAATCGAGTTCTCTAAGTTCTCGCCGAAGATGGTCGACGCCAATGACGTCGCTTCCTTAAAAGCCTCTTTTGGCATTTCCGCCAAGGATTTCGTAGTGTTATCGCTCGGACGGGTCGCCAAAGAGAAGTCGATCGACGTCTGCTTACGGGGCTATGCCGACTTCTTAAAGAATGGCCCGAAAGTTCCGACCAAGATGCTGATCGTGGGTGGGGGTCCCGCCCTCGAAGACCTTAAGGCTTTGGCCGCGAGCCTTGGAATTGGGGACCACGTCGTCTTCTCAGGCGCAGTGAAACCCGACCAAATCCAACGCTACTACGCCTTAGGGGATTGCTTCGTCTCCGCTTCGATCACCGAGACCCAAGGCCTCACTTTCATGGAGGCGATGGCGGCCGGCTTAATCGTCTTAGCCCGCTACGACGATAACCTTCAGGGAACGATCGCCGATGGCAAAACCGGATATTTCTTCTACGACGAAGAAGACTTTAAGGAGAAACTTTCGAACGTGATCACGCTCCCTATTGCGGTCAAGAAGCAGATCCAAGCCAATGCCTATCAAGCGATCGACGTCTATTCGATGGAACATTTCTACGAGAACATCATTGAGGTATACCAACGTGCCAACAAAAAGAACTGGTAATGACGTCATCACGAAAATTAGCCTGAAGAAGAAAGGCAAGGCCACCCTTCATTTCGCCTCGGCCAAAAAGATCACCCTTTCCGAGAATGCTTTCACCGATTTCCACCTCTATGAAGGAAAGGAAGTCACGCCGCTTGAGATGCGGGAACTCCTCGACGCCGCCTCCCTCGATGATTTGCTCGCTTATGCGATGCGGCTTTTGACCCACGAAGCTTATTCGGAGCACGATCTAAGGAAGAAACTCTGGGACAAAGGAGCCGACCTTGAGCAATCGCGGAAGATCCTTTTCAAACTGAAGAAACAGGGCTTAATCGATGACACCCTCTTCGCCAAAAGCTTCGCCGATGATTTGGCCGACCTCCGCCTTTATGGGAAACGCCGGGTGGTTTATGAGCTCCATAAACGGGGGATTCCTAACGCGATCATCGAGTCGCTCTCTTTCCCGCGGGAGAAGGAACTCGATAAAGCGAAACGTTACGTGGCTCTCCTCGATAAAAAGAATTCCCGGATTCCGAATGCTCACAAGAAGCAAAAATCGGAAGAGGCCTTAATGATCCGCGGCTTCGATGAAGACGTCGCGAACGAAGCGTGCCGCTTCCTCACCCCGAACGATCCGAAAGCGGAACTTCAACGCTTAGAACGGGACTATGCCGCGGCCAAAACCCGATATAGCCGCAAGTACACCGGCTACGACCTCTCGCGCCGAATCTTTGCTTATTTGATTGCTAAAGGCTATCGTTATGACGATATTCATCATTTGCAAGAAAAGGAGAAATTATGAAGACCGTTGCTGAACTTGAAGACGGGGAACATGTCTATGGGCAGTTTCTCGTCACCGACGTCAAAAAAGGCGTCACGTCCAATTCGAAGAATTATCTGACGATCATTTTTCAGGATGCGACCGGATCGATCGAGGCCAAACTTTGGGACTATGCTCCCGAAGATCTCGCCACTTTCGTCACGGGCAACATCGTGAACCTTGAGGCCGAAGTCCTTCTCTATAACCAAAAGCTTCAACTCAAAGTCATCCAAGGCGAGAAGATATTGAGCGACAACATCGATTTTGCCCGTTTCGTTCCGTCCGCTCCGGTCCCCAAAAAGGATTTGGAAGCGAAACTCGATGCTTATTTGGCCTCCTTTAAGAATGAGGATGTGAGCAAACTCACCAATTACCTCGTGAAGAAATTCCGGGCCAGCTACGTCGATTGGCCAGCCGCGGTTAGGAACCACCATAACTATGTCTCGGGGCTCCTATATCACTCCCTCACGATGGCGGATCTCGCCGAAAAGGTCTGTCAGATTTATCCTTCGCTGAACCGCGACGTTCTCGTCGCCGGCACCCTGATCCACGATATCGGCAAGACGATCGAGCTTTCCGGCCCGGTCGCGACCCAGTTCACCCTCGAAGGGAAACTCCTCGGCCACATCTCGATCATGCAAGCCGAAGTCCGCGAAGCGGCCAAAGAGCTCAATATGACCGGCGAAATCCCGGTCATCATGGAACACATGGTCCTTTCGCACCACAATAAGCCCGAGTTCGGTTCGCCGGTCCCGCCGCTCACCCGCGAAGCCTTAGCCCTTTCGATGATCGATGATATGGACGCCAAGATGATGATTCTCGATAAGGCCTATGAAGGGGTCAATCCTGGCGAATTCACCCAAAAGATCTTCACGATGGACGATCGTTACTTCTATTTGCCGCTCTATAGCAAGAAATAGGGCCCTAGGAACGAAAAGAAGGCGACTTCGGATAACGAAGCCGCCTTTTCTTTTACGCGCGCGTAGGCGCGTTTCTTTTACTTCACTAAGGCTTTATGGATGGAGGAAGCCAGCAAAGGCAGATCCATCTTGGAGGTGTCTTGGCCTTTCATTGTGATCTGGAAGCCGCCTTCGCCCCCGAGATAACGCGGAATCACATGGACGTGGAAATGGGGGACGCTTTGGCCGGCGACTTCGCCGACATTGGTGAGGATGTTGACTCCTTTGGCCCCGAGAAGCGAGACTTCGGCTTGGCCGATCCGCTGAGCGACATCATAGACTTTATGGACGAGCTCCGGCGGGCATGATAAGAAATTGTCGTAGTGCTTTTTCGGCATGACCAGAGTATGACCCCGCGTCGTTTGCGAGATGTCGAGGATCGCGAGGACGTCATCATCCTCGTAGACTTTGGTGCTCGGGATTTCCCCGGCGATGATCTTACAGAAAATGTCACTCATGGTGGACCTCCAATAAAAGAAAGGAGCAAGCTTCCTTGCTCCTCTCATTATAGGACGAATTTCGATCAGTCAAAGAGATCGGGGAAAGTCGTCTTGAAATAGTTGTAGACGTAGTCGTCGTGATAGGCGATCGCCGCTTGATCCACGTAGTATTGGTTCGCGGATTTCTTGTAGGTGTCGGTATCGCTGAGGAGATAAGCAACCTCACGGGCGACGGTCTCACGGAAGATCGGCCAATAGGTTTGGTCGGTTCCACTATGAGCAGCCATCGTATCGTAAGAGCCAGTCCCATCGCCAAGTTTCGAGATTTTGACCGCTTCGTCAACCCGGATTAAGTACCAGGTCGTGGTGGTCTTGTCGTAGATGACGTAAGGATAGCTGGTGCTGGTCTCTTCGTTCTGGTAAACGGTCGAGGTCAGATAGTAATGGCCATTGATGTAATAGCCATAATCGAGTTCGCCCGTCTTGCCGGAGTCGACTTCGTTGGCGACGCCGATCTTGAATAAGCGGCTCTTGAGATCGCTCGGTAAGCTGCTTAAGCCGGAGCTGGTGTACCAGCCATCGGTGGTCTTATCGATCGCAACGAGGGCCTGCTGTTTGATCTGCATGCCGACTTCTTTGGTGTAAGCGCCGGAACCGGTGAAGTCCTTCTCTTTGGTGGTATCGTTGGTGGACCGATCATCGGTGATCTTCAGATAGTCCTCAATGTAGCCGCCATAAGTGGTGCCTTTATAGGTATCGACGAATTTGCCCGAAGGATCTTCGGCCGCGGTGAACTTGGTGTAGCCGGCATCGTCATAGATCTTGGTGACCAGGGTTTTCTTGGTCGCGTCCATATTGGCCCAATCGAAATAGCCTTTATAGAGATCGCCCAATAAGCTGAGGTCGTAGGTGTTGCAAAGGGTGGCATCGTTGATGACATCTTTCGCGAAGGCCTGCATCAGTTTGCCGGTGTGGGTCTGATAATCGCTATCGGCGAGAGCAATGTATTGAACCTTGCGGGCGTAAGAACGGCCTAAGGTCCCATAGTTCTTGGTGTAGAGATACTGCTCGATGATCGCCTTGCGCATAACGGCAGGGAGAATCGCGCGGTTGATGTAGTCTTTGTAGACGGTGAGATAATCGGTGGCGAAGTATTTCGCGACGTTATCGGCCGTATCGGCACCATCGATCTGGACTTCCTTGAAGGTGGTTAACGTCCCAAGGTCATAGAGATCCGCCTTCTCGGCGACGTAGAACTTCTGTTCGTAGAAGATGCTGCGGATCGCGTAGTTGGTGTTGGTGGTATAGCCGAAGAAGGCCTCATTGATCCGACGGAGCAAGGAGTTGTAGAAGTATTTGACCTTCAGAACCATCTTGCTGGAATCGCTATCGGTATAAACCGAGTGGTTTTTGGCGAAATCCGCGATCTTCGTATCGTCGGTGATGATGTCTTTCAGCTCATAGAAGCTGCCGAATTGATCTTCGGCAAGCGCGAGCAAGACGTTATCGAGGACAACGCCACTATTGGCGTCGCCTTCGGTCACGACGGCATCATAGATACGCTTTAACGTATTGTTGGTGATTCCATCGAGTTCGAGAATCTTGCTGCTGTATTCGGAATCGGGGAGCTTCGCTTTGATCGTATCGCAGCTCGCGAGAACGCTGGTGGCGGATAAAATCGCAAAAGCGACAATCGCCTTCTTCATGAATTTATTTGCCATAGCAGATACCTCCTACCGCCCAATCGCCGGTGGCGTTTTGAGCATCACTGCTGGTGTAACCGATCGCGCAAGTTTCCGAGATTAACGGTCCCTTGCCGGTGGTAACCCCTTTTGCCCGCTGGGCATTCTGGTTGATTAAGTATTCGGCGTAGGTCCGCCAGGAATTCTCCCAAGTGGTCCAGTCGTCGCTATTGGTCTTTTCCCGTTTCTCTTTAATATAAGAGGCAATGGTGTCGCCAATGGTCTTGTTGGCAAAGGTGATCTTTTGCGACTCGATCAGGCTTTGGAACATATAGGTCGAGATGTTGGCGTTGTAGCCCTTGATCCGGCTCACGAAGTCATCGCGGCGTTTCTTATAGCTATCCGAGGTCTGCTTGATGAAGTTGACGTAGGTCGTCATCTTGGTCGCAGTTCCACTCGTCGGAGTATAAGTCGGATAACCATCATCGGTCGGAACCTTGGTCGTGTAGTACTCCGAGATCGTCGGGGTATCCGAAGCGGTGGATTGATCGGTGGTGTATTCCTTATATTGATTCGTGGCAGTGTCGAGATAGTGGCCATACTGTTCGAAGGCCGAACGTTGAATCGTGATGAAGTGAATGCCTTCATAGGTATTGCTGCCCGTCGTGCCGGCCCGGACGACCAAGACGATCTGGCCTTGGCTATCGGTAAGGACATTGTTCTTAAAGCCCGGAAGGATATTCGTGGTATCAACCTTGAAGCCCGGTAACGCGGCATAGGTCGCGTTCAGGGTGCCGTCGAAGGTCTCTTTCGAGAAGGTCGAGCTGGTCGAAGAATTGTACGAAATATCATTCGGAGTGATCACGCAGATGTTGTGCTTGTTGAAATACTTATTGAACAGCACGTTCCGCGGATAGTAGACTTCGCTGCCTTTATTCGGCTTGCTTTCAAGGCTGGAGCCATCTTGGGCGGCGGCTTTGATTAAAGCGACGGCGGCGCCATACGGAATCTGACCGATCCCGGTCGAAGCTCCGCTATCGTCGGTTTCGCCGGCGATGAAGAAATCTTTGACGGTCTTTTCGGTTCCACCGTCTAAGACTTTGATGGTGTCCGGAGCGGTGATCGCGGCTTTGGTCGCGGTCCGATAATCGCTGGTGCTCTGATTGTAGAGGGCATCATAAGCGTAAACGCCAAGTTGGAATTCGTTGACGAATCCCGTGGTCTTGTCCATGACGCCGAGGTCGCCATATAAGGCGCCCGAAGAGGTGTCATCAGAACTGGTTAAGGCAATATTGCCGAAGTCGGTCCGAGTCGCTTGGGTCGCGCCATTGTCGCCGGCGAGCTCTTCAACCACAGTGCCGATCTTCTTGGCATTCGCTTCGGAGATGGTCGCTTCGGTGAGTTCGTTATTGGCGGCGGTGGTCTTCACCAAGATATGGCGGACGTGATAGGGCATCCGCTCTTTGAGATAACCGCTACTTCCAACACCGTAAGTGGTCGATGCCGGGAAGAAAGCGGCCCCAGTCGAATCGACGCCATCACGGATGTTGTCCATGTTATCAACGTAATAGTCTTTCTCGAACTTCGTTTTTTCAGCGTTGTACTGTTTGAGGTCGAAAAGTTCATCGACGTTCTCGCAGTTATTGCTGGTCAGAAGTTTTTCAAATTCGGTTTCATAGGACGTTCCGTTGGTCGAAGCGTTCTTTTCCGCCGTTTCCTTGACCGAGTTGACATCGGCCTGAGCCGTCTTGTTGATCGCGGCTAACGCGGTCGCTTGGCTGGCTTGGGCATAGTACTTGCGGATCAAGAGCTCATAAACCTTTTCGAAGTCGGTGCTGGCAGCGCTCGAACCTTTTTGATAGTTGCTGAATAATTCAGCAGCTGTGTAATCAACACGGTTCCCTTGGCTGTCCGTATATGTGAGCACCACACCCTCGTTGTAAGTCGTTTCGTTGCACGAGGCTAAACCCATCGTGGCGACGAGGCCGGCTACAAGTCCTAGGGTAAATTTGGCTTTCTTCATATGTAGGACTGGTTCCTCCTTAGTCTTGAACATAGCGTGTTAATCATAAACTTTAACAAGTATTGTTACAAGGAGATTTTGAACGGGATATTTAGCCCACCAAATGTAGGTTTTTCCTTAATTTTTGCCCGAAATTAGGCCAAGAGGTCGGCAAAGATATATATCTTTGTCGGGGTTGAAAGTGCCATCTTACCACTTTTGTTGTTTGTCTTTCCCACTCTCGATAGAATAGGGACGCTCCGAGGAAATGAGAAATATGTCAGTTCTAAAAATTAGCGATCTCCACGTTGCCGTGAAGGACAAAGAAATTCTAAAAGGCGTGAACCTGACGCTGAACGAAGGCGAGACTTTAGCTTTGCTGGGGCCCAATGGGCATGGCAAGAGCACTTTATTAGCAGCGATCATGGGAAACCCGAACTATACGGTCACCCAGGGATCGATCACTTTGGACGATCAAGATATTCTGGCGATGAGCGTGGACCAACGTTCGAAAGCCGGGATCTTTTTAGCGATGCAATATCCCAGCGAAATTCCGGGAGTCAATTCCGCGGATTTCTTGAAGGCGGCGATGAACGCTCATCGGGAAAAACCGATGTCACTTTTTGAGTTCTACAATAAACTTCAAAAAACATACAAAGAAATGGGAATTCCTTTCGAGATGAGCAACCGGAATTTGAACGAAGGTTTTTCCGGGGGCGAAAAGAAACGGAACGAGATCCTCCAGATGAAGCTTCTCGATCCGAAATTCGCCCTTCTTGATGAGATTGATTCCGGTCTCGATGTCGATGCGATGCAAGTCGTCGCCTCGGCGATCAAAGAAGAGCAAGGAAAAGGTAGGGGCTTCTTAGTGGTGTCTCACTATGCCCGTCTCTATGACATGATTCTACCGACCCGGGTGGCCGTGATGATCAATGGCAAAATCGCAGTCACGGGTGGCCCGGAAATCATTAAGAAGATTGATACGACGGGTTATGAGTGGATCAAGAACGAGCTTGGAATCGAAGTTGAAAAAGATGAACAGCCGATGAATAAGGTTTCGATTGGCGTTTGCGCGACCCGTGAAGCGGTTATTGGCCCGAAAAAGTAATCATGAACATCACGCTGGTTAACGAAAATATCAAAGACGCTTCCTTTGAAGTCAAAGAAGGCGAATCTTTAGTTTTGAATTTAGCGGCCTTCGATCATTTCCCTGGAGCGACTATTACGGTCAAAGTAGCGGCGAACGCCTCCTTCCGTGGCGCTTTCGCGGATTTCTCCAAGGGCGAAGGCAAATTCATACTCAAAGTGTTGCTCGAAGGAGCGGGTTCGGAATGCGATTGGCATCTCTCTGCTCTCGCCGACCGCTCGGATAAGAAGGTTTTCGATACGTCGGTCGCCCATTTGGCCCCACATACCAAAGCCGAAATGTCAAACTACGGCATCACGATGGGAGAGTCCCATTTAACGTTCACGGGGGTCTCGGAAATCCAAAAAGGCTCGGTCAAGACCGTGACACGCCAAGCCGCAAAAATTATCGTGTTCGATCCTCTATGCGATGGCAGGTGCAGCCCGGTTCTTAAAATCGATGAGAACGATGTCGATGCCAGCCATGCCGCAATCGTGGGAAGGCTCAATGAAGATCACCTCTTCTATTTGCTCTCTCGTGGGATCCCACTTCCCGTGGCGAAACGCCTCATCACCCTGGGCTATCTAAAACCGATTGAACAGTACTTTAACGATAAGGAATTAATTCAAAAAATCGATGATTCGATTGAGGAAGGAATTTGAGTATGATTGATACTTTGAAAATTAGACAAGATTTTCCAATGTTTCGTAACCAAATCCAGATGCAAAAGCATCCGCTTGTTTGGTTAGATAATGCCTCGACGACCTTTAAGCCGGATTGCGTTCTACAAGCGGTGGAATCCTATTACACCCATGAGACTTCAAACTCCCATCGGGGCGACTATGATCTCTGCTTCAATATCGATAACAAAATTTTGGAAACCCGGAAGACCGTCGGGAAGTTCATCAATTGCGAACCCAATGAAGTCGTTTTCACTTCGGGAACCACCGGTTCGATCAATTTGATCGCTTTTGGTTATGGGGTCAAATTCCTTAAAAAAGGCGACGAGATTCTGCTTACCCAAGCCGAGCACGCTTCCAACGTCCTTCCTTGGTTCAAAGTCGCAGAGATGACGGGGGCCGTGATCAAGTACATCCCATTAGATAAGGACGGCCGCCTCACCGTTGAAAGTTTGAAAAAGACGATCACTCATAAGACGAAAATCGTAGCTGTGGCGCACATTACCAACGTTTTAGGCTACATCGCTCCGCTAAAAGAATTAGCGAAAGTCGTCCATGAATATGGGGCTTTGCTCGTCGCCGATGGTGCTCAATCCGTTCCGCATATGAAGACGGATGTGAAGGACATCGATTGCGACTTCTTAGCCTTCAGCGGACATAAGCTTTGCGGTCCGACCGGGATCGGAGTCCTCTACGGAAAGTATGATCTCCTCTGCAAAATGGACCCGTTCATGACCGGAGGCGGCATGAATGCCAAATTCGATATGTGCGGAGACGTCGGTTATCTCGAACCGCCGCTTCGTTTTGAAGCCGGAACCCAGAATATTGAAGGCATTTTGGGACTTAAGGCCGCGATCGACTACATCATGGGGATCGGCCTTGATAACATCAACGCCTACGAAGAAGAACTCAAAAAGTACGCGGTGAGCGAGCTCGAAAAAACCAATAACGTCATCATCTACAACGCCAAGAGCGAAGCCGGGATTGTCACCTTCAATATCAAGAACGTTTTTGCCCAGGATGCCGCGACCTATTTGAACAGCCAAGGCATCGCCTGCCGGAGCGGTCAGCATTGCGCCAAAATCCTCATCGATTATTTGGGGGTGGTCGCGACGGTCCGCGCCTCGTTCTATTTCTACACGACGAAAGACGATATCGACACCCTAGTTAACGCGGTCAAAAATGGAGGGAATTATTTGGATGCCTACTTCAATTGAACTCACCCCTCAAATCATGAGGGAAATCATCATGGACCATTACTCCAATCCCCGGCACAAACATGCTCCGGATGGAACGGGGTATATTTCAACCCATTCTTCCTCGGTGAATTGCATTGACGATATTGATGTTTTCATCAAGGAAAAGGATGGGGTTGTCATCGATGCCGTTTGGACCGGAATTGCTTGTGCGATCTCGACGGCAAGCACCGATATCCTTTGCGATCTGGTTATTGGCAAAAACCACGCAAATGCGTTAAAAATCATTGCAGAATACAATCATATGATTCATGAAGAACCCTATGATTCCAGCGTTTTGGATGAGGCTCTTGCCTTTATGAACACCTCCAAACAGGCCGCCCGAATTCACTGTGCGACCATCGGCTGGGACGCCATGGAAAAGCTCTTAGAATCCGAGGAGAAAAAATAACATGGCGGACTCCCCAAAATTCATCAATGACGAGTACAAATACGGCTTCAAAAACAAAGACGTTTCTGTCCTCAATACCGGCAAGGGTTTGACCGAGGATATTGTCCGTGAAATTTCGGCGTTAAAACATGAGCCGGAATGGATGCTGGAATTCCGGTTAAAATCCTATCGGGCTTTCCTCAAAATGCCGATGCCGAAATTTGGACCGGATTTGAGCTTCCTCGACTTCGGTTCTTATACCTACTTTACCCGCCCCTCGAACAAGGAAGAAAATTCGTGGTCTGAAGTCCCGGAAACCATCAAGAATACTTTCTCGCGTTTAGGCATTCCGGAAGCCGAACAAAAATACCTCTCGGGCGTCTCGACCCAATATGAGTCGGAAGTCGTCTATCACAACATGCTCGCCGAGGTCAAAGAGAAGGGTGTGATTTTCCTCTCGACCGATATGGCGCTTCAGATGTTCCCCGACCTCTTCAAAAAGTACTTCAATTCGGTCGTGCCTTTTGCCGACAACAAATTCAGCGCCCTCAATGGGGCGGTTTGGTCGGGCGGATCCTTTATTTATGTTCCTAAAGGCGTCCATCTCGATAAACCGCTTCAGAGTTATTTCCGCATCAATAACGAAAAGACCGGGCAGTTCGAACGGACCCTCATCATTGCTGATGAAGGGGCGGATGTTCACTACGTTGAAGGCTGCACTGCCCCGATATACTCGAAGGAATCTCTCCACGCGGCGGTGGTGGAGATCGTGGTTCTTAAAGGAGCGAGAGTCCGTTACTCGACGGTCCAAAACTGGTCGAATAACATCGTGAACCTCGTGACCAAACGGGCCTTAGTCGAAGAAGACGGCTTAATGGAATGGATCGATGGCAATATCGGTTCGATGGTCAATATGAAATACCCGGGCTGCATCTTGCATGGAGACCGGGCCAAAGGAACCTGTATTTCAATCGCAGTCGCGGCGAAAGGCCAATACCAGGATGCCGGGGCGCGCATGATTCATCAGGGCAAAGATACGTCCTCCACCATCATTTCGAAATCGATCGTCCATGGAGGGGGCATCGCCAATTACCGGGGAACCGTCCGCCATGAAGCGAACGCGCTCAACGCGAAGAGCCATGTCGAGTGCGACACCTTAATCCTCGATGAGGCCTCACGAAGCGACACGATTCCGACCAATGAAATCAAAAATGCGTCCTCCTTCATCGAACATGAAGCGACCGTTTCGAAGATTAACGAAGACCAGCTCTTCTATTTGATGTCGCGCGGACTCAGCGAAAAAGACGCGACGCAGATGATCGTGATGGGCTTCATTGAGCCCTTCAGCAAAGAGCTCCCGATGGAATATGCGGTGGAACTCAATCAGCTCATTAAAATGGATATGAGCGGATCGATTGGATAACCTTATGACTTACGATTACGACATCATCGTCGTTGGAGGCGGTCACGCCGGCGTGGAAGCCGCTGCCGCCGGGGCTCACATGGGCCACCGGGTCCTTTTATGCACCCTCAATAAAAAGATGATTTCCAACATGCCTTGCAATCCCCATATTGGCGGCTCGGCCAAAGGAATTGTGGTCCGGGAGATCGATGCCTTAGGCGGAATGATGGCGATTGCCGCCGATCACCATCCGCTTCAAATCAAAATGCTCAATACCGGCAAAGGCCCCGGCGTGCAATGTTTGCGGAGTCAGCAAGATAAAAAAGGCTACCCGGCCTACATGCAATCTTTGCTCGACCAAATTCCCAATCTGACGATCAAAGAATGTGAAGTGGTGGACCTTCTTCACGATGACCATACCGTTTTTGGCGTGAAGACCAGAGAAGGTGAGAGTCTCACTTCTAAAGCCGTGATCGTCACGACTGGAACGTACATGAATGGTCGGATTATTTCGGGCCGTGATGTCCATCCGGGCGGTCCCGATGGCGAGAAACCTTCGATTGGCCTTTCGGAAGCTTTGGCGGAGATGGGCTTAGAGATTTTCCGGTTAAAGACCGGGACGCCACCGCGAATCAAAAAATCCACGATCGATTTCTCCAAAGGCGAAATTCAGCTCGGAAGCGATGATCACTTGGCCTTTTCTTATACGACTAAAACCTTCACCCCCTTATCGAAACAGCTCCCTTGTTACTTGATTTACACCACCCCGGAGACTCTTAAGATCATACATGAGCATCTCCCGGATTCCGGCCTATTCAATGGCACGATTAACTCGGTCGGGCCTCGTTATTGTCCTTCGATCGAAAGCAAGGTCGTCCGCTTTGCCGATAAGCCGCGGCACCAACTTTTCCTCGAACCGGAATTCGAAAATAGCGAATCGATCTATCTCCAAGGATTTTCGACGGCGATGCCACACGAGATCCAAGTCGAGATGGTTCATTCTTTGCCCGGCCTCGAGCACGCCGAATTGTTGAAATACGCTTATCAGATCGAATACGATGCGATCAAACCGCTCCAATTCGATCCGACCCTCAAAGTTAAAAAGTACGATGGCCTCTATGGGGCCGGACAAATCTGTGGGACTTCAGGCTATGAAGAAGCCGGCGGCTTAGGCTTAATGGCGGGCATTAATGCCGCGCTTTGGATTGAAGGGAAACCGCCCTTTATTTTGAAACGCCACGAATCATATATCGGTGTCATGATCGATGACTTGGTGACCAAAGGAACGGAAGAACCGTACCGTCTCCTCTCTTCAAGAGCCGAATACCGCTTGCTTTTGCGGCACGATAACGCCGACCTTCGCCTTACGGAATACGGCCATGAACTCGGCTTAATCAACGATGAACGCTATGCCGCCTTCAAAAAGAAATGGTCCGATATCGATGAAGCGATCGCCATCATGGCGAAGACTAACGTGAGCGATAAGAAAGGCCTCAACGCCTACTTTGAAGAGATGGGCTTTCCCACCGATAACGAGGGACATAAAGGCCTCGAACTTTTGAAGCGCCCCCATTTTAGCTACCAACGGATCGCCCCGCTCATGCCCGAACTTTCGAAATTCGATTTTGACGATGATGCTCTCCTCGCGCTGGAGACCCGTGTAAAATATGAAGGTTACATCAAGAAGGAAGAAAAAGAAGCCGCCACTTTGGTTAAGCAAGAGGGAATGCTCTTACCGGCTGGAGTCGACTATCTGAAGGTCGAAGGTTTGCGACTGGAAGCCCGGCAAAAATTGAACGCGGTCCAACCGCGGACGATCGCCCAAGCCAGTCGAATCTCCGGCGTTAATCCCGCTGACGTTTCGATTCTCATATTGACCCTAAGGAGGGACAAGAAATTATGACCTACGAAGAGCTGCACAAACTATGCTGGGATTCCGATATCGTGATCTCGGTCGAGACCATGGCTAAACTCCGGGACTATGCCCACCTCTTAATGAAGTGGAACAAGAAAATGAATTTGACCGCAATTGACCAAGAAGACGAGATTGTCGAGAAGCACTTCTATGATTGCATTATCCCCGCAAAAGTTTTTGATTTCCACGACAAAACCCTCGTGGATTTGGGAACTGGTGCCGGTTTTCCTGGCTTACTCCTTTCGGTGCTTTATCCGACCCTCCAAGTGACCTTGATCGATGCGACCGCTAAGAAATTTGAGTTCTTAAAAGACGTGAAGGAACAGCTCAATTTGACCAATGTGAAATTCGTGGTTGGCCGGGTCGAAGAGCAGACCGCCCTTCGCGAGACTTTTGATGTCTGCACCGCCCGGGGTTTTGGTTCGCTTTCCGAGATCATTGAAGTCGGGGTTCCTCTGCTCAAAGTCGGGGGCACTTTGATCGCGATGAAATCCTCCAAAGGCGTTGAGGAAGTTTTGAATTCCAATAAGGCGCTTCAGCAACTCGAATCGAAGATCACCAATCAGCAGCGCGATACGTTACCGAGCAACCACGACGTCCGGCTCAATATCTTCATCACCAAATGCCAAAAGACCACTCCGAAGTATCCGCGGAAATGGGCCGAGATCGTCGCTAAGCCGTTGTGAAACATCTTTTGTTTGTTTCACGACTTGGATAGAATGTTTCCGTAACCATGAGCAAAGTTATCGCTGTCGCCAATCAGAAGGGTGGGGTGGGCAAAACCACGACCGCCATCAACCTCTCCTCGGCCCTCTCTCATTTTGGCCGTAAGGTTCTTTTGGTCGATATGGATCCCCAAGGCAATGCCGGTCGGGGTCTTGGTATCGACATCACCGTTCAGAAAAACACGATTTATGAAGTCCTAATGGGCTATACCGATATTCAACGGGCGATCCTAAAGACCTCTTTTGATGGTCTCCAAGTGATCCCAGCGAACCTGCGCTTAGCCTCGCTAGAAGCCTCGGCGAGTGCTTCCGACCCCTTATTTCTTCTTTCTAAGGTCTTAAAACAGCTCCCTGAGAACCAATTCGATTACATCATCCTCGATTGCCCGCCTTCTTTAGGCTTACTTTGCCTCAATGCTTTGATCGCCTCGAATTCGGTCCTCATCCCGGTTCAGTGCGAATATTTTGCGATGGAGGCAGTCGCTTCGATTCTCGCGACCATCACCAAAGTCCAACACGACAATAATCCCACTCTTCATATCGAGGGGTTCTTGCTCACCATGTACGATGCGCGGACTAATCTAGGGACCGAAATTTCGACTCAGGTCCGCGGTTTGTTCAAAGAAAATACCTTCCTCACCAGCATTCCCCGAAACCAATCGGTCCAAGAATCGCAAGGTCTCCAAATGCCGGTCACTTCGTTCCGTCCTTCTTCCAGTGGGGCTTTGGCCTACTTCTCCCTTGCCCGCGAGGTGATGGATCATGAAGAGCGTTAAAAATCCGAAGATCCTCAAGACTTCGCTTTCAACCCTCATCAAAAAGTTTTCGAAGAACGATGTCGTCGCCGAACTCGAAAAGGAATACCAACATCTTCCCTCCAAGAATATCCCGACGTCCTTAATTGACGATAACGCCTACATCAAACGAGTAAAACTTCAACCCGAGATCATCGACCGTTTTGGCCATGATATCGCGGAAAAAGGCTTCTTTTCACCCTTGGTCGTTCGGGTGGTGGGGAACCATTACGAACTGATCCTCGGCCGCAAACGCTTTTATGGTGCCCGCAAGGCCAAGATCACTTCGGTCCCGTGCGCCATCGCCGATGTCTCCGATGAAGAAATGCTCCTCATGCTTCTCGCCGATACGAGGGACCAACGGGCCTCAAACGTGGTGGAGATGGCTTTACTTTGCCAGGCGCTTTCCGATAAATACCATTACACTCAACAAACCTTAGCCAACTTGACCCACCAGTCGCGGAGCCAAATCACCAATACGATGCGGATCCTCCGGCTGCCGGAGCCCTTGCTTGAAGACCTTTGCTTAGGCAAACTCTCCTATGGCCACGCCAAAGCGATCGTGTCGCTCAGCCAAGACGAGATCACCGAGATCGTGGGGATGATCTATGAGCATCATCTTTCGGTCCGCGAAGTCGAGCGGATCGCGAAACGTTATGCCAAAAACTCCAAAGTCGCCTCGAATGAGGAAGACGCTCTTGCCCATAGCTATGGGGCTTCCAACGTCGATATCAAGAAACGTTCGGTCGCCTTCAGCTTCAATTCTGAAGAGGACAAACGAGCCTTTTTGAACGCAATTGCAAAGAAATGAGCGTTTTTGCTTTACATGAGGGAAAATCGCGCTACAATACTAGCAACTTCAGGGCGACGATAATTTCGTCGACTGGCGGTATAGCCCGCAAGCCCACTTAATGAGCATGATCTGGTGTAATTCCAGAGCCAACGGTAAAGTCCGGATGCGAGAAGCCACGAAGGAAGTTCCCCTGGAGAATTTAGTCTCGGG
>MVZL01000005.1 GCA_002068375.1 Tenericutes bacterium ADurb.BinA155 | reverse complement strand
AGCCGCTGGACCGTTCCCGCGACTTCCTCATAAAAGTTGGAGCGGGACTTCGGAGCAATCCGGCCCAAGTCTTGAATGACCGAGGGCTTTTTGTCATCGAAGTGAAAATGGAAAAATGGAGCGAGATAGATTAAACGTTTTTTATAAGGAGCGCCGCCGCACACGAAGTCTTGATCAACCAATAAGCCCATTTGGTCGCAATGGTGATACCAAATCATCGGTTCGATTTTGATGTGTTTGCGAATCATATTGAAACCCATGCCTTGGACCATCCGGAGATCATTCACGATCGCCTGATCGGTCGGAGGAGTAAGCCCGCCCCCAGGGAAATAGCCTTGATCAAGGATCCCTTTTAAATAAAGAGGTTGGTTATTGAGGGCAAAGACCTTAAAACCGTGCCAATCCATCATCGAGCATTTTCGCATGGCAAAATAGGAGGAAATCACATCTTCGTTGATGGAAACTTTGAGGTCATAAAGGTAAGGATTATCCGGAGTCCATGCCGTGAAATTAGTGTGCAAGTCGACGATACCGCTGCCCCGGTTATCGAGGAGGACCTTCGCGATGAAATGACCGCCGTGGCTCACCTCCGCCACCGCATTTTGAATCTTGCCTTCGAAGTCCGCGTTGACTTTGAGAATCTTGTTGTCGAAATCCGGGGTTAAACGAAGAGAGCGGATGACTTGGGTCGGCACCGACTCCAGCCAGACCGTCTGCCAAATCCCCGAGGTAGGTGTATACCAAATTCCCTCATTTTTATTCGTTTGCTTGCCGCGAGCGTAGAGTCCGCCATCGGTATTATCCATGACTTCGACTTGAAGAACGTTCTCCCCAGCGTGAAGCTCCATGAGATCGACGGTAAAGGGAAGATAGCCGCCCTCATGGTGGCAAATTTTGACCCGGTTCAAATAGACATCGCAAATTTGGTCCACAGCTTCAAAATGAAGAAGGATCCTTCCGCGGTTAAAACCTGCGGGGATCGTAACGGTTCTCCGATAATGCATCACATCGTTAGGACCGACGCGGCGGTGGATTTCAGATAGAGGAGTTTCCACGGCAAACGGGACAATAATTTGATTGGGGTAATCGCTTGGAAGGGCTTTGGATTGGTCCAAAGCAAAATCCCAAATCCCGTTTAAGCAGATATAAGAGTCACGCTTAAATTGCGGGGTCGGATATTCCGGAAGCGGATGTTCGCGGTCGAGATGACGGCCTTCCAGACTCAACTTCATATAGATATTTTACATTAAAATAAGAGGGTGGTGCGCCCGTGTTATACTTACCGCGAGGCAAACGTATGCAATTAGTAGAAATTCAAAAGATCGTGGCCGAACAAGCCGCGGATGCTTGGATCATGGTGGATTACGAGAACCGAAATCCGACCTTAGTCCGTTTATTGGGCGATAAGATGCTGACTCGCAAAATCTTTTTGGTCCTTCCGAAGACCGGAAAGCCCTATCTCATCTGTCACATCATCGATACGGTTTATTTGAGCGATCCCGAAACAAAGAATCATTTCGATCTCAAAGTCTATAAGACTTGGCGGGAAATGCTGGATCTCGAGAAGCAAGCTTTTGCTTCCTATCGGATGGTCTTAATGGATGTTTCGGATAAAGGCTTGCTTCCGCGGGTATCGCTTGCCGACTACGGCTCAGTGGATTATGTGAAATCCCTCGGTCTCGAAGTCCGCTCAAGCGCCGATGTGCTCCAGCAGCTCACCGCCGTCTATTCTCCTCGGGCCTATAAACTTCAACTCCAAGCCGATAAACTAACCCTTCAAATCAAAGATGAAGCCTTCGCTAAAATCAAAGAATTGATTCTCAAGAATGGCGAAACCGATGAACTTGAAATCCAAAAGTTCATCAGCGATCGCTTCCATGAAGAAGGGATGGTTTACGACGATCCTCCTCTCGTTGCAATTGGACAGAATGCCTCAAACCCTCACTACACCCCCACCGCGGAATCGCATTCGAAGATTCATAAAGGCGACTTAGTGCTCATTGATATCTGGGCGAAGATGGACGATCCGGAAGGCGTCTATGCCGATATCACTTGGATGGGTTATGTTGGAAGTGAGATCCCAGAAGTGTATTCGAAACGATTCGCCATCGTGAAAGCGGCTCGTGACGCCGTAATTGCCTTCTTAAAGAAAGAGATCCCGTTACGGAAAGTTCAGGCCTATGAAGCCGATGACGTAGCCCGCAAGGTCATTAGCGAGGCCGGCTATGGGGACTACTTCATTCACCGGGTCGGTCACAATATCGCGGTCGATGTTTCCCCGCACGGACCTGGCGCGAATCTCGATGATTATGAGTCGCGCGATACCCGTTGCCTCATTGAGGGAACGAGCTTCTCCGATGAACCGGGGATCTACGCCCCCGACTTCGGGGTACGGAGCGAAACCAATCTCCATATTCTGAACCATCAAGCCGTTGTGGTCGCGGGACTTCAAGACAGCATCATCCCGATTCTAAAGTAAAAAGAAAACGAGGGGAATCACCGTTAACGATGACACGCCCCTCGTTTTTTAGTCGCTCATCCGTTTCAAAATCTCATCGATTTCTAGAAGTTTAGCATCGAGATCGGCTCCGTCTTTCGCGTTTTTCACGCAGCTCGCGAGGTGAGCGGAAATCACCATGTTGTTGACCCGCTTAAGAAGCGCGATGGTCGCCAACAATTGGTTCGACACATCAATGCAGTAAGCATCTTGGTCGACCATCTTGCTAATGCCGTCAAGTTGACCTTTTGCAATCGAAAGTTGGCGTTTGACTTTGGCGTGATCGGCCTTCATATCAGTCAACCTTCACAAAGGTATAGCCGGCGTCTTCGATTGCCTTTTTGTAGGTAGCTTCGTCTAAGGGAGCATTGACTTTTAAGACGGCGTCCTTATCCGAAAGCGAGACTTTGACGTCTTTAACTCCCGGTAAGGCTTTGAGAGCGGCCGTCACCCGCCGCGCGCAGCCTTCGCACATCATCCCTTCGATCGACACGACTTGTTTTTGAGCCATTTTATTTGGCCTCCTTTTCTAAGACTTTTCTCTTAAATAACCGGAGCCTTAAGGCATTTAAGACTACCGTTACCGAGCTTAAGGACATCGCAATCGAAGCGATGGTCGGGGTCAAGATGAAATGGCCCCATGAGACCTGGACGTTATAAAGAACGCCCGCAGCTAAAGGAATTAAGATCACGTTATAAAAGAAAGCCCAGAGCAGGTTCTCTTTGATGTTTTTCACGACCGCATGGGATAGTTCAATTGAAGAAACGACATCGAGGGGGTCGCTATGAACAAGAATGATATCTGCCGAATCAATGGCAATATCGCTGCCCGCACCAATCGCGATTCCAATGTCGGCCTTCGTTAACGAGGGGGCGTCATTCACGCCATCGCCCACAAAGGCGACTTTGAACCCTTGGGATTGAAGCTGGGAAACAATGGCTTCTTTTTGATTAGGTAAGACTTCCGAATAGACTTCATCGATTCCCAGTTTTTCTGAAATCGCGCGGGCCGTGTCTTTGTTATCGCCTGTCACGAGAGCAACCTTTTTCCCGAGTTTCCTTAAGGTCGCCACTGCCGAAACGCTATGGGGTTTGAGTTCGTCTCCGATTGAAATGATAGCGAGTAGTTTTCCCGCTTTAGCGACATAGAGAGCGGTATCGCCTTGTAATGAAGCATCGACCAGGACCATGTTCGCGAGGCCGAGGCTGACCTGGGCCGCGGCCATCATCGCTTTGTTACCAATGAGATAGCCATTGCCTTTGACGCCTAAGCCCGGTTCATAAACAAAATCTTTCGAAGCCTTGAAAGTTAAGCCCCGACGTTTCGCTTCGGCAACAATCGCCTTGGAAAGAGGATGTTCGGAGAGCGACTCCACCGCCGCCACATTTTTTAAAATCCCATCTTCGTCCCCCGCGAAAACCTTGATTTGATGAAAGGTCATTTCGCCGGTCGTCAAAGTTCCGGTTTTATCAAAGAGAACGTAATCGGCTTTTTCCATGAGTTCGAAAGCTTCAGCGGATTTGATGAGGATTCCATTCTCGGCGCCTTTTCCGGTTCCAACCATGATGGCAACCGGAGTCGCAAGGCCTAAAGCACAGGGGCACGAGATCACGAGAACCGAGATTGCTAACTGAATCGACAGGGAAATGTTGAGGCTGCCTGAAAGTCCAGTAATCAGCATCCACGCCGTGAAAGTAATCAAGGAAATAAGGATCACGGTCGGAACGAAAACCAAGGAAATTTTGTCAGCCAAGCGGGCAATCGGAGCCTTGGATTCGCTCGCTTGTTCGACGAGAGCAACGATCTTGCTCATCGTCGTGTCTTTGCCAACGGAGGTCACTTTGAATTGGAAGGACCCGGTCTTGTTCAGACTTCCGCCAATCACTCGGTCCCCCACCTTTTTATAAACAGGCAAAGATTCGCCGGTGAGTAAGGATTCGTCAATATTGGCATAGCCTTCGGAAAGGATTCCATCCGTTGGAATGGCTTCACCCGGTTTTACTAGAACGATATCGCCCACTTCAAGGGATCCAGTCGGTACTTCTTCGATGGTGGAGCCTTGAACCCGATACGCCGTATCCGGGGTGAGTGACATGAGCTCGGCGATCGAGGCTGTCGTCTTATTGGTCGCTTTGTTTTCAAAATACTTTCCTAGCGAAACAAAGAAGAGAATCGTTCCAGCCGATTCGATGTAGATGTTCATCGCGTAGGCCATAACCATCGCGTGGTCGTCCAGCGCCCAGCCCACAATAATCATGATGTAGGCAAATAAACCATAAAGGAGGGAAACGGTACTTCCCAAAGCCACCAAGGAATCCATATTGGGATGGGCTTTGAAAAGGGCCTTATACCCCGAGATGAAATAATGAAAGTTGATGACGATGATCGGGGTAACGAAAAGGATCTCAAGGGTGATCTCTAAAAAGACGATCAAAGGATAGGAGGAGTCTTGGTGATTTGGCCACCCGTAATTCATCGCGATCATCCCGCCCATCGAGACGAAAAGGAGCAAGACAAGGAAGATAAAAGAAATCAGCAATTTCGACCTTTTTTTCCGCAAATCTCGCTTTTTCTGTTCTTGGATGGCTTTGATCGACTGATTGACGTAAGGGCTGGCACCATAGCCGGCGGAACCGACCGCGGCGATGATCTTAGACTCATCGGTTTTGGTCTCATCAAAATCAACGACCATCGACTTGCCTAACAGGGAAACATTCGCCGAAGTTACCCCCTCGACTTTATCGACCGCGCGGGTGACGTTTGCCTGGCAGGCGGCGCAGCTCATTCCAGTAACATTGAATTTCTTTTTCATAAATACCCCCTAGGGGTATGCTCTAATCTTAGTCTTTCGTAGGGCGAAGTCCACTCAGACGCATCAAAAAAGGAGAAGTGCCCATAACACTTCTCCTAGCCGCACTGCTATCGGATGTTATTCGATGGCAATGGAATGCTTGTCTTCAACCGCCTTGACGCTATCTTTCGGGAAGGTGATCGCGAGGACGCCATCTTTATAGGCGGCCTTGATGCTCTTCTCATCGACATCGCCGACGTAATAGGAACGGGTGCTCATCCCAGAGAAACGCTCACGATGGATGTAACCTTTCTTCTCTTTTTCGTTAAGGTTACGGTCAACCTTCGCGCTCACGGTAAGATAGCCATCCTTCATATTAAGGGAGATGTCTTTCTTGTCGAAGCCCGGAAGCTCCACATCCATTTCATAGTTCTTTTCGTCTTCTTTGATATCGGTCTTCATGGCCAACACTCCGAAGTTCTTATCCTCTTCGTTTCCGAAGAAGGCATCGAAGAACGGATCAAGGAATCCGACGCTTTCATTGTTGCGATTTTCTAGTTGACGATTCATAAGGTTTTCCTCCTGTGTTAGCACTCTATCGTTCCAAGTGCTAACTCTATGATAGTCGCCTATCTAGCACTGTCAAGTGTTGAGTGCTAATAATTTGAGATAAGCTAGATTTCATCGAATAAATATTTTTATAAATTTGTTAGAACCTTGGTCTTTTTGTTCCGAAGATATTCCAAAATCCTGGACGAAAAAGACCGGTAATCTGGGGTGATGACAAAGGCAGTCTCCGCTTTGCGGAGAGCCGCCCCGTCGATGATGGAATTGATCTTCTGGCAATAGCCATTAACCGCGACCTGCTGGCTACCCTCGTAACGCTCGTAGGCGGCTTGAACGAGCTGATAGGATCCTTCTTCCGGTAAGACTCGGCTTACTTGTTCCGTCGTCGGAACTAGCCCCATATAACGATCGTAGAAAGCGGTCGCCTCAAGCGCGACTAAATATAAGGACTCTTGATCGATCGGATAACGATGACGGCTCCGATAAAGCGGCAAGGCCCCTTCGTGCAAGATCGTCGTCATCTCCTCAACGAAATCATTGAGACCATTCGCATATTGATTGGTTAAGTTACTCATAACGCCCTCCACCTTTTAATAGCCATCGATTTCGGAAATAGGGCAAAGAAATTTCAAATAAGGTAAGATTTCTTTATGGAAAACTTTGACCAAGCCTCTTTGCTGGCGTCCCTAAAAGGTTTTGATTCTGATCCCCTCTTAAAGAAAAGTCATCTTTATAACGCGCTCGCGTTACTCCATGTAGCCTTGCCGCCGAAAAGCTGGATCGGCGTGTATCTTTATGATGAAACGTCTAATCTTCTGATATTGGGTCCTTTTGCGGGGACCCCGGCTTGCGAAAGCATTAAGCCTAATCATGGAGTGGTCGGCACCTGTTTTTCAAAGCAAAAAACGATTGTGGTTCCGGACGTTCACCAATTCCCTGGCTACATTTGCTGCGACCCCAGCGCTTCGGCCGAACTTGTCGTCCCTTTAAAAGCGGGAAAACGCATCCACGGGGTCCTCGATATTGATTATCCCAAGGGTTATTCTTTTGAAGGGGAATCGGCCTTTTACGAAGCCGTATCGGCTCTTATTACTACTTGGCTTTGGTAAGATCAACGAACTCGGCGTGACAATAATTGGCCAGCTCCACCGGCTTTAAACCCACCTGGAAGCCGCGTTTGCCCCCAGAGACATACATCTTGTCGAATAGCTGAGCCGTTTCGTCCAGCGTGACCTTAAACGGCTTTTTCAGGCCAATCGGAGAACAACCGCCATGGAGATAACCGGTCAAAGGCAATAATTCTTTTAAGGGGATCATCTCAATCGCCTTCGCCCCCACCGCTTTCGCCGCCTTCTTGAGATCAAGCTCCGCCCCAACGGGAACGCAGAAAACGAAATAGACTTTCTTATCGCTGACGGTCACCAAAGTCTTAAAGACGGCCTCGGGATCTTCGCCTAAGGCGGTTGCGACTCCTAAGCCATCGACGATGAAGGGATCATACTCCCGGGGTTCATAGGAAATCCCCGCGATATCCAGCAAACGCATCACATTGGTCTTTTCCATACGAAGAGCATTATAGCGAAAAAGAAAAGCTCCGCGGTCCAGCGGAGCTTTCTAAAGGTGAATTGAACCTTATTTCTTCTTCGCAAGGAAGGCGAAGAGAGAAGGAAGTAAAGCAACCGCGCCACCAACGATGGCGAGAATGCCAGCCACAACCCAGCCACCGCCGAGTTTGTTGCCTTCAAGAATCGGTTGAACCGCGCCATTGAACATCGGAACTTCGCAGAAAATCAGGATGCCAGCAATGATGAGGCAAGCACAGCCGACTAAGCCGAACCAACCCGCAAGATTGACAAACTTCTTGAGAAGCGGAAGTAACGAAGCGGCGCAAGCCGCAATGATGCCAACGATCAAAAGGACAAACGCGATGATCGCGCCAGGAGTCCCGGCATAGCTGGCATTGTCCTGAGTGCCTCCGAAAAGGCCAATGAGACCAGAATACCAGTAAGAGATATTACCGTTAATGTAGCCAACGGATTTCGTCGCCATAATGAGGATGAGGGCAACAATGCCAAGGACCGTGGCACAGAAACCCGCGAATGGAAGTAACTTCTTCATGGTTATTAATAAACCACCTTTCTAATAGAATATTATGGTTTAATCGTTAAGGATTTCAATAGAAAATGAACCCCCATAAATCCAAAAGAAAAGACGAGCATTAACGCTCGTCTTAACTTGTTGCCTTTAGGCGGCGGTCACCGTGACTTTGATCGAGGAAGTCGTCGAATCCGAGAAAGATAAGGCATAGGGTTCGGTGGTTCCATCGTTCATCGTATTCGTATTGGCTAAGAAGTTCGCGCCATACTTGCTGACGGAGAAGCTATCCCCGTTTTTGAATAGGGCAGCGTTGGTAGCGCCGTTCTTGGTCAGGAGGACATTGTCCGCCGGAATGAGCGAAATCAGTTTAAAGGCACTATTCAAACCGGACTTGCTCCGCTTGATCGAGTTGCTGGCTGCAACCATCGTGAAGGTCGCATGGGTTACGCCGCTATCATCCTTATACGGTTCGACGTACTTAAGGGTATCGGTGTAGGAATAAGCGCCCCAGCTGCCGTTATATTCGTTGGTGACCAGACGAGCATCGACGTGGAAGATCCGGACGCCGCGCTCCGTGAAGCCCTGCTTGCTATTGCCCGGATACTTCGCTTCCGAGTCCTTTTGGTTCAGGACCGTCGGAGTGTAATATTCGAGTAAGAGATATTCATCAAAGGCGGTTCCGTTCCAGCTATCGCCGGTCGGGATCAGGATCGATTCGCCGGTTTCCGCGGCAGAATTGAGCGTGATTTCACAAGCGCCCGAGACCACCATCGGATGAATCCAGCCATAGGCAAACTTCGAGAAGACGTCGTGATCGATGATGTTGTAGTCCATCATGTCGAGCCCGCCGATCGGGCCGACGCCACCATCGTAGGTGTAATAGTCATCAAGGCCCATCATGTGCCCGGTTTCGTGGATGTAAGTATGAGCGTCGACAGCGCTCGTGCTGTAGCCTTCATAGATGAAGGAATAGGAAGCCCAGCAGTATTTGGAAGGCGTCGGAAGGGTCGTGGAACTATTCGTCCGATAATCGTTATAGGTGAAAGCCCACCAAAGATCGGTGTTGGTCTCATCGAAGTCGCAGCTATAGACCATCCAAACGCCATCGAGATAGCCATCGTTGTTGTTGTCGAAAGCTTTGAGATCGGTGCTGTAACGGCTCCGGGCCCATTTGACTGCGCTTTCAAGGACATCCCAAGTCGGGTTATAAGTCGTGCCCCAAGCGGAATCGCTTAAGGTCGCCAGCTCGCTCTTGGTGTAAGGCAGATCGTACCACTCGGTCACGGAGCCTTCGAGTTTGAGCTGCTGATAGGAGCTCTTGTAGTAGTAACTCGCTAGCGACTCCCATCCCGTGTCGGAAGGTTTGCCGAAGAACGTCTTGTAGATGTCGTTACGAACGGTGTCCGTCGCGTGGGCATCTTCGCCCTGAACGTGGACCGGGATAACGAGAATGTTCGAAACGCCCGACTCCGGCGAAGCTTGAAGAACATCGGTTTGGCTCGCAGCTTCGACTTGGGTGTAATTCAACGTCGAAGCGGTCGACTTATAGTTGGTGCCGGAACGATCGGCCGCCTTGGTGCTGCCACCAAAGTCTTCGAAATCGTTCGCGGAATTGAGCATGTTATCCATCGGATTATAGACATCGACCGTCGTCGTGCCGGTATAGACGCCCGAATAATCGGTCGCCGTGATGGTGGTTTGACCTAATTTCAGGCCAGTGACAAGGCCGGTCTTAGCACCAACCGTCGCAATGGTCGGATCGGCCGAAGTCCAAGTCACGCTTTGATAGGAAGCATTGCTCGGAGTCACGGTCGCGGTAAAGGTCTTCGCGTTATAAGCGCCTAAGCCAACCTTGGCATCATTTCCTTGCTGGTCAATGCTGACGCCCGAGGCGGCAATCGGAGTGCCGAAACTGTAGCCAATGGTGACGGAAGCAAGGCGAACCACCTTGCCCACCGAGGTCAAAATGATCTGCGGGGTCACCGCTGCATTTTTGGAAAATCCTTCATAGGTGTAGTCGAGAGCGGTCTTGGCGGTCATCGCAATCGTCTCATTGACGCCCGCGGCTTTGGAGGTGACCTTAAGGCTCGCGCCCGAGGCCACAATGCCCATGGCGGAAACACTGAAGGAGGTGCAGGCCAAATTCCCATTCAAGCTGATGACAAGGGATCCCATCGTCGTAGAAGCCCCTAAGCTGATGTAAGACTTGCCGCTCATGGGGTAGCAGCTATCCGGAGAGACACCATCCACATAAGTGCTATCGGTCGTGTAGAAAGCACTGCCCTCGGCAATTGTGCCGGTGGTCGGAAGACCCACCGAAGTGAAATTGATCGTGAATGTTTTCGGGTTAGACGAGGCGCTCGACCCCGTTGCGGCTGAAGAGGAGCTGCTAGAAGAAGCTCCACTCGATGTCGTCGTTCCGCTCGATGTGGCCGCTCCGCTTGAAGAAGCGGGCGCAACGCTCGAAACATTGGTGCTGCCGCAAGCCGATAAAGCAAACACGGCGGCGGATAACGTCAAGATTGAAATTGTTTTTTTCATATTCGTTATTGTCCTTTCTTTTTCGTCACGACGCTCGACTTCGGCTGGGGCTTCTTGGCCCGCTCGCGATCGAGTACCGCTGAAATATTATCATTTTCTTTGGCTTTGGCCGCATTGGCGATATCGAGGGATTTGATCTCCTCGCGATATTTGACTTCTTCGGCATCGTTGCAAAGAATCCAGTGGCCGGGCAGAATCTCACGGAAGGTCGGTTTTTGTTTGCTGTAGTCGTGAGCCGTCGCCGGATTATAGATCTTTCGGATCCGGTTCTTTTCAGAAAGGGGATCGGGTTTCGGGATGGCCGAGAGTAAGGCTTTGGTGTACGGATGAAGCGGGTGGGCGAAGAGCTCATCGCTGCTCGCGAGCTCGACCATATTGCCGAAGTACATGACCGCGATCCGGTCGCAGAAATATTTGACGACGGAGAGATCGTGGGCAATGAACATCAAGGTTAAGCCCATCTCTTCCTTAATATCATTAAGTAAGTTCAGGATTTGGGCCCGAATCGAAACGTCGAGGGCGGAAATCGGTTCATCGCAGATGAGGAAGCGCGGATTCATAATGAGGGCGCGAGCAATGCCGATACGCTGTCTCTGACCACCACTGAACTCGTGGGGATAACGGGACGCGTATTCCGGAATCAAACCGACTTTCTCTAGAATATCGACGCACTTTTGATGGTTGGCCGCCTTATCGTATTGATGCTGAATGTGGAGACCTTCCTGAATGATGTCTTCGACGGTCATCCGAGGATCAAGCGAATCGACCGGATCCTGGAAGATCATTTGAATCTCGGACATTAAGCGCTTATTGATGTGACGGTTATCGTATTTGATCGAGCCGATCGCGTTCTGCTGTTCGCGGACGTGGGCGGCTTCATCAGCCCGGAGCTTTTTAATCTCTTCGCGATAACCCGCTTGGATCTTCGCGATTTGACGTTTCCGTTCTTCTTCCGATAAACCAAAAGGAGCGAGGGCCTGCCGCTCTTCTTCGGCTAAAGCTGCTTCCTTCTTCGCATAGTTTTGCTTAATCTCTTCGAGCTGAATATCGTTGTTGTCTTGAGTCGGATCATTCTTCTCTTGGAGTTCATCGCGCTTCTCGAGTTTGAGGGCATTGGCCTTAGCCTTATATTGCTCTTCGACCTTCACGCGATCGACATTCTCGCCCGAAACCGAAAGCAAAGCGATCTTCGCCTTCTCTTCCGCTTTCAAAGCCTTGATCTTCTGTTTGGTATGAACACGCGACCACTTGATTTCCTTTTCGTACCAGCGAGTTCCGCCGGAAATCCGGTAGCCTTTATAGTAAATGGAGCCAGAGGTGATGTTATAAAGCCGGATGATCGAGCGGCCGGTCGTGGTTTTGCCGCAGCCGGATTCGCCAACGAGTCCAAAGCACTCGCCTTCCTTGATTTGGAAGGAGACATCGTGGACAGCTTTGGTCTTATAGCCCCCACCGAGATCAAAGAACTGTTTAAGGTGATCGACCGAAAGCAAAATGTGCTGATCGACGAGTTCCGGCCGATAAGTGATACCGAAATTGCGGTAACGTTCGCCAGTGTTAAAGACATCGCGGTTCACCGCTTCTTGATCAGCTAGGGTCGGAATGAACTTGCCGGCGCTGATATCGGTGACCTTTTGGTCGTAAACTTTTTTGAGGTTAGCTAAGGCATCCGCGTTTTTCGGGTCCTTTTCTTGGGCCGTCTTAGTCGCGTCATCGAATTGGACTTTGGCCAGATGTTTTTGGGTGACGATTAAATGAAGCTGGGCTTTTTTCACATCGGGCGAATTCAAATTGGAATTCGCTTTCTTAAGCGCGTTTAAATAAGCAGCCCGAGCTTTGGCTTCGTTATACGGAGCGCTCACGAGCGATTTATCGCCATATTGTTTTAAAAAGTCCAAAACCATATCATTTCGCCTCTACTTTCTGATCGGAAGGCGCAGTAGGCGCATTCACGCCTGCTTTCTTTAACGAGTTCATGATACGGGCTTCGACGATCCGCGGCATCACGGCTTTCGGGGCGCGCTCGTCAAGAAGCCATGACGAACAATAATGGGTCGGGGTAATCTGAAACATCGGGGGCTCTTCTTTGAAGTCGATCCCCATCGCGTACTTGCTGCGGAGAGCAAAGGCATCGCCTTTTGGCGGGAAAAGCATATTGGGCGGAGTGCCTGGGATCGCCTCAAGACGTTCCTTGGAATCGATATCCGGGATGGACGAAAGTAGAGCCCAGGTGTACGGGTGAGCCGGTTGATAGAAGATTTCTTTGGCGGAACCATATTCGACGATCTTGCCAGCGTACATGACGGCAACTCGGTCGGCCATGTTGGCAACAACGCCAAGGTCGTGGGTGATGAAGATGCAGCTCATGTGACGGGCCGCCTTCAAACGGTTAATCAGCTCAAGGATCTGGGCCTGAATGGTGACGTCGAGGGCCGTGGTCGGCTCATCGCAAATAAGGACTTCGGGGTCCGCGGTCAAAGCGATCGCGATAACGATCCGTTGCCGCATGCCGCCCGAGAACTCGAACGGATATTGTTTAAACCGACGTTCCGGTTCCGGAATGCCAACCTCGCGCATGATTTGAATCGCGCGGTCCTTCGCTTCCTTCTTGGTGACCCGAATCTGGGAGACGTAACGACGCCGCTCCGAAATGAACGCGGCATAATCGGCCCGAGTATTCTTCCAGGTGAATAAGGATTTCAAAATGACTTTTTCTTTGGCCTGATGCTCTTGTTTCAATTGCTGATGATAGGCATCGACCTTCTTCTTCGCGGCGGCTTTGGCGGCGTTCAAGGCCGCTTTCTTTTCGCCGAGAACCGTCTGGTAACCCTTGATCTTTTCTTGCGAAGCCGCGATCTTGGCCTTACGGTCTTCCTCTGAAAGTTTTTTGTTCTTCCGTAAAAGATGAATTTCGCGTTTTTCGATCGAAATCAAGTTCACGGTGTTCTTATAATCGACAAGTTCGGTCGCGATTAAATCGGTGAACATCTGATGGAGATGGTTGCCGTTAATGAGCATCGTCTCGGTGATTTGCTTGCCGATCCGCATGATCGGGTTGAGTGATGAAAGCGGATCCTGGAAGATCATGCCGATCTTATGGCCGCGGATCCGGTGGAATTCTTCCTCGGATACCTTGGTTAAGTCTTCGCCTTCGTACATGACGGAACCCGAATCGATATGGGCGTTGCCCGCCAAAATGCCCATCAAGGTCTTCGAAGTGACAGATTTGCCCGAGCCGGATTCGCCGACGATGCAAAGCGTCTCGCCTTTATAGAGGTCAAAAGAAACGCCGCGAACCGCGCGGACCATTCCGTTATCGGTGAAGAAAGAAATCGCGAGGTTGCGAACCGAAAGGATGACTTCTTTGCCCGCCGGAGCTGGTCCGACGTCTTTGGTGAAGTCAATCGTCTCGAGTTTTTGTTTCACTTGCTCGCTCATTCAGAAACTCCTTTTAAGGATGGATTGAAGGCATCGCGGAGACCGTTGCCGAAGAGGTTGAAGGAAATCATCATGACGCACATGATGATCGAACCGCAGATGATCATGTAAGGATAAGTGGCGATGAAACCTTGAGCATAGGAAAGGGCGACGCCAAAGCTGCCGAGTCCAGTTAAGCCTAAGCCTAAGTAAGAAATCGTGGCTTCGGAGAAAATGACGGAAGGAACTTCCATGACCGCGCCGGTAATGATGGTGCCGATGCCGTTCGGGAGAATGTGGCGGAAAATCAAGCGACCGTCGCTGGCGCCCAAGGTCCGTGAAGCCAAAACATACTCTCGGCCTTTGAAGCGGTAGAACTGCTCACGGGTTTCCGCGGCCATTCCGATCCACCCGGTTAAGCAGAGGGCCAAGACGAAGGTCCAGAAGCTGGAGCCCATCTTCAAAATGACGAGGGTCATGATCACAATCCAAGGAACCCCACCCAAAATCTCGGTGAAACGTTCCATGATGATATCGGTCCAGCCGCCGAAGTAGCCGGAAACCGCGCCCCAAACTAAGCCGATGCTGATGTTCACCACAGCGGTTAATACGCCAAGGAGTAATGAAATTCTTAAGCCGCCGAAAAGGTATTTGAAATAATCGCGGCCATGGTCATCGGTGCCGAAGAGATAACGCGGAATCGAGGTGAAACCATCGAAGCGATATTTCGAAAGCTTGACGGAGAAGCTGACCGCCGTAACGCCTTTGTAGGTGATGGTCGATTGGGCATATACATCGCGAATCGGGCAATGGCCGTCGTCGGTGATCGTGAAAGCGTAGCCGTCCGGTTTATCGGCGCCGGTTTTGAAATCTTTGACGTCGAAGTTATAAGTGCACCAGCCCTGGTTAACGTATTTCAGGAAATCGCTCTTGGAAATCGTTCTTGTCACTTCGCCAAAAGCGGAAGAATAAAGATCGTAACGGAAAGTCCCTAAGGTGACTTCAACCCCGTAGATCCGTTTGTAGCCATTACCATTGATCTGCCAACGATAGGCATAATTCGCATTGGTTTCGGTGTCGCGGAGGATCACTTCATTGCCTTCGGTCCAGTTGATGTGATCGAAAAGGTTCGGATAGTCGACGCTGGACGCGACGAAGCTATTGACGTAAAGGTTCGGATAAGGGTTGGTCTTCGTGTTAGTTACCCGAATATTAAATTTCGCACTGAAAACATTCGGCTTGGAACTGGCTTGATAAACGCTTGAGGCCACCACCGTCGGCATGAAATCGGTCAAGGAAACGCCCGTGTAATCGGTGCCGTAATCCTGAATGAGGATTTCGGACTCATAATCAAGATCACTGTTTAAATCGGCTAAAAGATAAAGGGCATACGAAGCTTTCGGGGACGAGGCGTTGCAAGCCGTTTGATCGAAAGTGATCGTTAAGCCATAGGCTTTTGTGGTTTCGAAGCTGGCCGCGGTCGAATAGACGCCACCATAAACATCGGTGTCGGTCGAACCGGCCGGGGTAATCATCATCGAACCGCCATGACCATAGGTGCTCGTCGCATTCATGATGGACTTGTAGGTGCTGATCCCTTTGACTCCGCCAACAATGTATTGAAGATCATAGCCGCTGGCGTCGGTATTTTGATTGGCCGGAACATAAGCCGAAGCCGTGGTGTCATAGGTCATGACCACGTCTTTCTTCTGCTGAGTTCCATCGAGGAAGCCGCTGGTGCCATTCCACCACTTCGGAGGCAAGAATTTGGCATCGCTAAGGATATAGCTATCGGAAACGTCGTTCTGATCGATGATCGGAACGAAAATGGCCATCATGACGATGACACCCAAAATAATCGCGGCCACTAAGGCGGACCGGCTCTTCACGAACCGATGCATCGCATCGCGTAAGAACGTGGTCGGCTTGGTCTGGAATTTCTGATCGTGAATGTTAGACGAAAGCTGAACGAATTGGAAATCCTGCTCCGGCTTAAAAGGAGCGAGATCTTTGTTTTCGCTGGCGTTTTGAAGGGGTTTTTGCTCTTTCTTTCCCATAAATTATTTGATGGCCCCCATCCGAATCCGTGGGTCGACAATTCCATAGGAAAGGTCAACCAATAAGGTCGAGAACAACCCAATCGTGGTATAAATCGCCATATCGGCCATGATGATGTTGTAATCCTTGTACGTTAACGCATCGATGAAAAGGGAGCCGATGCCGGGAATGGAATAGAGTTGCTCCAAAATCATGGACCCGCCCAAGATACCGACGAATTCGCCGATGATCATCGGGACGATCGGGACCATTGAGTTCCGCAAGGCGTGGCGTAAAACCGTCTGACGTTTGGTTAAGCCTTTGGTCCGGGCGAGCAATAAGAATTCGCTCGACATGACTTCGCAGAGTTCAGCCCGCATGTACCGGGTAAAGCCCGCGACCGTGCCAAAGCACAACGCGGAAATCGGAATGACATAAGCTTTGATCGCCGTCGCCGGATCGGCCGCCGCACCCGCGGCATCAGGCCAGGCGGAAGGCAACCAATTCAGGTTATAGGCGAAAATGATCATGAGGAAGGAAATAAAGACGAAGCTCGGGACCGAGATGAACACCATGACGAGAGTCGAGATGATGTTATCGGCGGCCTTATCCTTCTTTAAAGCGGCCCAAATGCCAAATAAGAAACCTAAGGGTAAAGAGAAGAAGAGCGAGATGAAGTTCAGCTTCATCGAAACCGGTAAACGGAGCGAAATGATATAGTTGACGGATTTGCCCGGCATGACTTTGGACGAAAGGCCCCAGTCCCAATTCATATGGCCGTTGCTCCAACCGAAGATGTTGTAGAGCCATTTGCCATATTGGACCATGACCGGATACTGCTCGTAATAGTGATCGACTAAAGTCTTGACATCGTGAATATGAACGACCCCGTAATCGGCATAATGCTTGGGATCCGTGACTTCGAAGAAATAGCCTAGCTTAACTTGATTCTCATAGAAGGCGTAGCTGGCGTCATACTGCGGAAGCGGTGATTCGACCGGCAAGAGTTTTAGGAGAATATAGGTAAGCGAGAGAATGACGAAGGTGGTAAAGAAAATGAGAAGGACGCGTTGCAAAACGTATTTCCACATAAGCGTGCTTCTCCTTTCTTTTGTTCGACGAACAGCCCATCTAACGATTGAGCTTTGGGGCCAGATTGACCAGCCCCTATAAAGGCATGAGAACGGTTGGAGCCGTTAGACTCCAACCGTGTCTCAAAATCATATCAACTTGTTGAGGATTTGTCAGCAATAATTAAGCAGCGGGATAACCTTTGAAGAACGCAGCCGCACCGTAATCGTTGCTGTAACCGATCGTGCCGCCAACCTTACTGCCAGCAGCATTCGCAGTATACTTCAGTCTGAACCAGACCTGTTTCGGATCCTTGGCTTCATCGCCAGTGGCAGACACGGTGTTGTATCTCGAATCGGCAATATAGTTGCTGAGATCGAGAGTCACAGTCAGTTTGCCTTTGCCATCAACAGCGATTTCCGCACCATTGACATCAGCGACCGCATCGTCGTAAGTACCATTGGTACCAAGGTCGATCTTGCCGCCTTCTTCGGTGTAGTAGCCTTCGTAATCGTAGACGCCGCCACCGGTAAGACCATCGGTCATATCGATGTAGAGCTCTTTAATCGCGAAGTCGCTCAGCGAATCCGAGACCATGTAGTTGTAGTTCAAGGTCAGAACGTGCGAAGTCGCATCGAAGGCAACGTCGTAGTCGGTTTTGGTGTCGTTCAGACGGCCCCAAGCCGCAACGGATTCGCAGCCATCTTCAACGATGATGCCACCTTGAGTCGCCGACCAGAGAGCATCGTAGGACCAATATTTGCCATCGAAGACAATGTTCTCATCAGCAACCGAGGTATCAGCGCCACGGCTGAGAGTCAAATCACGGCCATCGGTGCAAAGCGTATCCATGAATCCGAGCGGATCAAGGGCGGAGCCGTTGATCGAGCCGAACATGAAGTCGCATTGGCCTTGGAGCATGTCGTAGTAAGCAACACGGTAGTCGGTCGAAGGATTGGTGTAATTGAAGACGAGTTTGAGACCCGTGTTGGCCGTGTTCCAAGCAGTTTCAATCCACTTCTTGAAGTACGGGGCAGAGATGTTCATTTCGCCAACAGTACGCCATTCGCTGGTGAGCGTGATCGTATCGCCGGCCTTATAGTGGCCAGCCGCGATTTCCTCGTCGGCAGCCTTTTTGAAGAGCTGAGCAGCGAGTTCGACGTTGTAACCGATGGTATCAGGCGAACGTTCAGCAACGTTCTTCTTAGCCGCATCGGTGCTGCGATAGGCGATGCCCTTTTCAGGGTCGACCATGTAAGCATCAGAGAGGTAAGCCTGGGCAGGGTTGGTGCCTTCTTTATCGGCGAATTCTTGACGGTTGAACGCGAAGTAGAGACCATCAAGGAAGGTGTCGTTCGAGAGGATCGGCTTCACGGTATAGCCGGTGTAACCCGCAGCGTGCGGATAGACCGAGCCACTCGGGCCGTAGTACTTTTCCCATTCTTCAGCAGTGCAGGAATCAACCTGGAGGTTTTCAACCGACGAGCCGAGAGTATGAAGAGTACGCGGATCGTTAACGTAAGTTTCGATGTAAGCAGACGGAATGCCAGTGTAGTCCAAGCTGCCGGCAAGGAATTTCTTCATTGCGGTAGTCGAAGCGCCATCACCGCTGATGGTTTCGATCTTGATACCAGCATAGTGGTAATCAGCAGCATCGAAGAACAGATCGTTCTTCTTGAAGACGACCGACTTGCCCGACTCCCAGTATTCAGGGACGTAGACACCGGTCGAGATGATGTTATCGACGTTGGCGTAGAAATCAGTGGTCGAATCGCCAATGAGGAAGGCCTTCGCCGGAGTCACGGCATCAAGCCAAGACTTCGGATAAGGCGAATAGAGGGAATCCGAGATCGCATACTTCGCATTGAAGACCGATTTGGGGTTCGCGAAGGCAACATCGATGGAGCCTTCAGCCGCATTGGCTTGGAAACCAACGGTGCTCCAGTCTTGCTGACCTTTGCCATCCGCAACCGCAGCGTTATAAGCTTCAACGCCTTCGAATTGCTTCGCCATATCGCCTTTGCGGTACCACTTGTTATCGAGAGTGGCTTTGACCGGGGTGATATAGTCTTCAAGCGCGATTTCCCGTCCGTTGTAGGAGGAATAAGTCTTCGAGAGAGTCGAATACTTATAGTTGCCACCGAAGTGGACTTTGAAACGATAGAAACGCGAAGAAGTGAGCGAAGTATCAGCTGCGCCGCCTTTTTCCTTAAGCGGGATCGGCTCAGCGGAAGCGAGTTCCGGATACCAAACGTAACCGTCCTTCGCATCGTTCATCTTGGTGTTGTAGTACGTTGACGCGACATTGCCACGAAGGTCGGTCGAAGCCGAGCCGTCGTCGTTGTTGTCGTTCATCGTAGTGCCGCCGTCGCTGCTCCACTGGTGGAAGTAGAGTTGCCAAGCGGAAACCGGTTCCTGAGTGGCGTCCATCGGCGATGTTGCGGCGATGGTGCCGTGGCCAGCCCCAAAGCCATAGTTGGCGATGTACTTGGTCGACGGGAAGGTGACACGGCTGCCTTTGATGACAAGGCCGCCAGAGTCGCAAACGGGCAAACCAGTTAAGTGGTTGTCCATGCCCCAGCCTTCAAGAACGGAAATCGCTTCCGCCGTTTGATCGGTGGATAATTTGCCGTTGTAGTTGAAGATGCCGTTAGCGATAACGGGTTTGGCTGCCGAGCTGGAAGAACTGCTCGGAGCAACGGAAGAGGACGAACTGCTGGGCGATACGGACGATGCGCCAGAGCTCGAGGATGTGCTGCCGCACCCGGCAAGGGTGAGAACACAGCCTAATGATGTGACCAATAGGATGCTTTTTGAATGCATGAAATGCTCCTTTCCTATTAAGTATGCATATAGTTAAAACCACTTTTGATTATTGTCAACGATTATTTTTACGTTAATGAAAACGAGTATTTTATAAAGAAAGCGCTTACATAAAAAGGCCCTGAAGCCGAAATATTCCGAAATTTATTGGACGTTATAGAAGAGAACCAAAAACAAGATAGCCAGCGTCAACATAACTCCGGCGTAGATCCAATAGGGATAAAGGACGGGTTTGCTCCGCTCGCGCTTGTCCTTTTGAACTTCTTTATAGGAATAAGCATCGGCGTAAGGTTTTGGGGAATGCCGTTTGAACGAATAAACGAGGGAAACCATCGCGTAGTTCAGAGTATCGAAGACGCCGGAACGGTAAGTCCAGACGAAAACCGGCCAAGCCAAGCAGACCACCGCAGCGAAAAAGCAGGCATCGGAAGCGTATTTGAAGGTTAATCCCCGGAAAAAGAACGAAAAACAAAAAACGGCAATGGCTAAAACCGAAGCCACGGCCCAACTGATGATAGTGTTCCTGGCGCGGTCAGTCATGATCGCCCCACGATTAGAAATCTTTGGCGGGAGCTTTGCCGATATCGGGATCGAAATCCGACTTGAGCGAGGTGACGCCAATGCAAGCGACATAGACGACGATCGAACGGGTTTCGACGATTTGGGCGAAATCTTTGGCGGTGAAGTTCGAAAGGGCATCGAGAACGTTGACGCTGAGATACATTCCTAAGAACAAAAGGCCGATCGCTAAGCCGAAGGCCACATAGAACGGAGCCCGAGCTTCACCATCGAGAGCTTTGATGATGGTGAAAGGAATCATCGCGATCACGCAAGGCAAGGCGATCGAGAAGAAAATGAGCTGTTTGGTGCAAAGGCTGTAGGCTAGAGACCGGGCGGTCGAGATTGCGGCTTCCGAAGCAAAATCCCCAGGGTTCGCATCGATATAGGCCAGCCGATTGTTCCGAGTGATCACCGCAAAGACTAAGAGGCAGATGATATAAACCACCGACAAAACCAAAGTGGCCACAATAAAGGCAATCCGCGAGGAATTGACCGAAACGAAAGTCGAGTAGACGAAAAGGCCGAAACCAAGGACTCCATAAAGAATCTGGAAAATCAATAAAGGAACATAACCGACAAATTC
>MVZL01000004.1 GCA_002068375.1 Tenericutes bacterium ADurb.BinA155 | reverse complement strand
GGTTGCTATAATCCCCGAAGAGGATGACGCCGGCGACGTTGCGGGAGATGCAGTTTTGATAGAAGCTGCCGTTGCGGCCATCGACGTTATGCGAGATGAAAAGCAGATCGTAGTTGTTCGCGTTCACTTCGCTTTGGAAGGCATCGAGGATCGAAGTGAATAGGGGATAATGGAATGGCGAAATATCCATTCCGAAATAGGCCAAAACCCCAACGTTCCGCGAGGTCCGTTTCGATAAGGATTTCGCCCCGACGTTCGGGATGTAATTCATCGCCTTGATGCACTTTAAAATTTTGTCCTTTGTCTCTTGGGGAATCGCCTGGTAATTGTTCAAGACTTTGGAGACGGTCGACGGGGAAACATTACATTTCTTTGCAATGTCATAAATGGTCACATTACTCATAAAAAGGCCCTCTATTTCCTAAACACGATTGACGTGATCGAATTGCCCTTAATGTAGCACGAATAAGTTTGACTTTCAATTGAGAAAGAAATGGGTTTCTCTATGTCTTTGTTAAGGAAAACGAGGACGAAAGAACCATCCGGATTAGCAAAGCCGGCTCCAAGGATTTGGGAAACTTCTGGGAAATCTAGGAAACATGCACCTTCTTTAACAAATTGTGAAAAGTGCTTTATCGCGTAGTAGGAGGGGTTGATTCGTAAACCCAAGTTTCCGTACATTAGGGGGGCTTCGCAATAGTTTCCGACATGATTCGGACCGCCTTTTAAGTCGAGAAGGATATTCCAATCGATGAACCCTTGGGAACCCGCTTTGATGTCTTTGAGATAATTCTCGGCGTAACGGATCGCGGCATCGAAATTGCCGATCGCCTGTTCGGGATGATCGTGGTTGAGGTTAAGAAGCTCAACGCATCCTTCGCTGAAAAGGATCTTCTTATCGGGGTAGAGGGCGTGGACCTTTCTAATCTCCTCGCTACAGCCGGCGTCATACCAGTGGTAGGCGATGCCCGAATAGGCCCGTTCCGCTTCGGGATCCTTAAAAGTGTTCGTGATTCTTCGGACCAAGACATCGCGGTTATGGTCCCAGGCGAATAAGGCGACTTCAGGAACTCTCGCGTGAAGAAGCTTCGCTAACCGGGCTTCCTGTTCTTCATTAAAAAGGCACGATTCCCAAGTCTGAACCGCTTCCGGCTCATTCTGGATCGTCATCGCTTCAATGGGGATCCCTGCTTTTTCCATCGCATGAACGTAGTGGGCCAAGTAATCCGCGTGGGCGGCATAGCAATCGTCTTTCAAGTGACCGCCATGGGACTTATCGCCATTATCTTTATACTGGGCTAAGGGACTCCAGCAAGAAGCCATCACGTGGAAAGGCCGCTCCGTTTGGGCTTCCTTTACCAAATCAATGATCGGTTGATCGTGCTTTAAGGAGAAGTCGGAGAGATCCGGCTTACTCGCGTAATCATAAATGGAGGCCGAGAAGTCGCAACTTCCGATCGTGAGGCGGGCGAGGTTATAGGCTAAGCCTTGCTCCCCGTAGACCAAATTGAAGAAGCGCTTTTTCGTTGCTGCATCCATCGTCTCATAGACCGAGATCGCGGCATCAGTGACGGCTCCGCCAAAGCCGATCATCGATTGGCCCTTTTGGGCCGAATCCAATACGAAATCGATGCTCTTTTGCTTACAAGGGCGAAGTTCTTCTTGAACGAAATAGGAATCCTTAGTCGAGGTGATCTGAATGGCTTTCATGGGTGGGGGCCAGTCCTTTCCGGATGATTTCAGGGTATTGCTTCGGGTTAATGGAGATATCGAATAAGGAATGGCTATATTCGGTGAAGAAGAACCCGGAGAATCCAAAGTAGAAAAGCGCCAAGAAGGCGATCGGGATGATGACCGCGTAAAGCGAAGGAACGAATTCGTAGACGAAGAAAGGGGCAAGAAGCGCCGCGAAGATCGCTAAGTTCTTGAGGATCGCGCCGAAGGTGAAACGAATTCCATTCATGAGGAGTCGGAAGAAGCCGCCTTCATAGGTCACCGTTTGGGTTTGGATAAAGAAGAGGGCCATGAGGAAAAGGGTGAAGATCCCATAGCTTAATCCCGATAGCATCGCTTTGCCCCAAGCCGGCAAAGACGAGGAGAGGGCGAGAGCTTCCAAATCAATCTTCAGTAAGAAATAGAGGAGCCCGATCACAAAGTAGGTCCCAAGAAACATCGCCCAGTTCTTCTTGATCCCCTCAAAGAAGTCGCTCGGTAAGCTCGCTCCGCTCCCCCAGGCGAGTTTCTTCGAGAAATAGAAGAGACCGCCCATCCCTAATCCCGCGAAAGCAATGAGGGGGATCGCGATGAGATAGGTCATCAGGATGTTGTTGAAGTTGGAAGCGTCACCCAGATTCGTCAAGGCGGCGAAAAGAAGCCAGGCGATGATCGGGATATAGAAGAGGGCGGTCAGCAAACTGACCGCGACCAAGTCCCAGAAGCGATAATGAAGGGTGTCCTTTAAAAGAACCCACCGGTTTGCGGGCAAGGCTCGATCTTCCGAAGGATCAATCACGGGTTTTTCTTTTTTCATACGGCCTCGTAGGTTTTAAGGAAGAAATTAAGCGCGGTAAAGCCATTGCTTGTAGTGGCCCCATAGTTCACCGACTTTAAGGGGATGCAAAGGTAATAGGCGATCGGAGTGACATTCTCTTTGGTGAAAGTGAGGAGGTTGCTATAGGTGAATTGACTGCTATAGGTCGCATCATTCGGATCATAGATCTTGATCGCGTAATCGGTCGCGTAAGCGCTAAAGAAGGAATAGTTCTTTTGAAGGCCTTCTGTATACTTTGCCTTGAAGGTGACGTCGAGCGGCATGAAGTTATCGCCGATCACCTCGACCATGTCATCCATATCGTTTTGATTGAGGACGCAAAGGTCGCTATAGGCCCCGAACTTGGAATACTGCTCCGACTTGATGCTTGAAGTGGGGGAGACGTCGTAGAGGTTGCTTTGAAGGACGCCTTTATCTTTAAGAAGGGCAATCGTGTCCTTCGATAAGGTGTTGTCCTTTAAGCCATAGTTCTCAAAGAAGTAATCAATCTTCTCGTAACTCTTGATCGAATCGATCGCGTTAAGGCCCCAGTAGAAGCTGGCGTAGCTTAATAAAGCGATCAAAGCGATCGCCCAGCCATTCATGACGAAGAAGTCGCCGATTTTCTTTTTGGTGGGGGCGAGATTCATCGTTGCTCCTCCTTGATCGCGACCAAAAGATCGTCATAGGTTTCGATCTGATAGGCTTGGCCAACCTTGAGGTCGAGTTTTTCATCGGCTTGGTAAGAGATGGTCCAAGTATTGCCTTCATCGATCTCTTTCACGTTCAATTGTTTGGTTAAAATCCCTTGATAGGTGATGGTGTCTTTTTGTTCTTCAAGCAGAATCACGTCATTCCGTTGATGATCCTTATGCTCGCACTTGCTCATGAAGGTCATGTAAGCCCATAACGGCCGGGCCATCTTCGTGAAGACATAAAGAAGGATGGTGAGGAGAATCGTGAGAACGGCCGCGCCAAGATAGAGCCAAAGATATTCGGTGGAACGGTTTTGAAAAAGGAAGACGATCGTGATCCAACCGGCGATCAGCAAAGTCCAGGCAATGAAGAAAACGATGAGACCCGTGTTCTTCTTTTTGAGGGCTTTCAGTTCATTTTCGCCAATCAGTTCTTTTTGCATGTGACCTCATTCTACCTTGTTCGATAAGAAAGGGCGCCCCTCATGTTTGAAGGACGCCCAGAGATTCATCGGATGGAGATTAGGCGCGGGCGTGTTTCTTCTTTAAGAGGAAGAAGAATCCGCCAACGGCGACGATACCCGCGACCGAGACAAGAATCCACGGGAGGTAATCGGTGCCAGCTAAGATACCGGCGTTATAAGCGGTTCCGCTGCCCGCAGCATGTTTGGCTTGGAGCATTGCAATGGTCTCACCGAGCGTCGCAGTATAGGCGGTGGTGGAATCGTCGACGATGTCAACAAACGCCTTCGGGCCAGTGGCTAATTGTTCATAGCCATTAGTAACGACGTTAGCGTAAGCGGCATCGGAAGCGAGATAGCAGATGCTGCTGTTAACATCGCGCCAAGAAGAACTATAGATACTCGAGGCGCAGTAGGTTAAGCCGGAGGCAACGTCCGCCGGAGTGTAAGAGGCTTTAGCATAAGCATCAGCAGCTTTATAGCCAAGGAACACAACGGCACCAGAGGATGAAGTGACTTGATAGCCAGAGCCCCAACGGCCTGAAGAAGAGTTGTTCACTTGGAAATAGGTGTTCGAATAACTGATCGTTTTTCCAGTGATATCAATCTTGGCGAGCCAAACTTGCCAGGTATCAATGGCACCACCATTAGTAGTATTAGCGGCACGTAAAATCACGTCTTTGCCGTTTTCCTGAACCTTAGTCATGGTAATCGGGGTATTATCTCCTAAATCGCCATAGGCAAATAGATAAGCTTGAGACCAATAATCGGTTGTATCATGAGTAGTTTTAGAAACAAACAGGTAAACAGGAAGATAGACCGAAGCGTTAACCGTGACGGCGCAGGTACCAGTGAAGGTTCCGGAGGTGCTAACAACGCTCACGGTAATGTTCGCGGTGCCAGCAGCAACGCCAGTGACGGTAGCGGAGGTTCCGCTTCCGACGACGGTGGCATGGGATTCAGCATCCGAAGACCACGCGATCGAGCTATACTCGGTTCCGGTCAATGTGGCAGTAAGAGCTAAAGTCTTGCCCTCATAGACTGAACCACTGGCGGCCACTGAAACGGCAGTGACTGGAGCAGAAGCAACAACGGTTACCGGAGTCGCAACGGAGAAGGTCCCGCGAGCGCTCACGACCATAAAGGTAACGGTGGTAGAGCCAGCGGCAACGCCCGTCACGGTGTAACCCGTGATTGAGGTACCAGAAACAGTGGCAACTCCTGTATTAGCCGAAACGGCTTCAACGGAAGTGTTCGTAGCGCCGAAGGCTTCAATTACTTGTGCAGCAGTGCCACTAATCGTGGTAGAGAGACTGCTCGAAGAAGGATTCAAGTAGTTCACATCAGCGGACTCAGTCATCCCATCGGCCTGGAAATTAGCAATGCTCGAAGCCTGAGATCCGTTCTTTGTGTAATAGGATCCAGTGACCTTGGTGCTACTTTGGTCACGATAAACGGAACAAAGCCAATCAGCGCCCGAGTGATTCACCACCCAGTCGGTGTAAAGATTGGTATAAGCTCCTGAGCCGGCAAGATAGGCATAAGCGGCAACGTTGTTCACGCTGGCGGCACCTGTCCGAATCACGGCTGTGCAATCTTGGATCGTACCATTGTTTAGATAGGATAGCGGTCTAACAACCGCTCCCGTAACGGTGACATCGTAGGTCAAATTCTTAACGATGCCTGATGCTCCGATAATGTTAAACAAGCTTGTCGTTGCACCAACGGCCCCGTTGTAGAGTTTGTGCCCGTTTCCATTGAACGTTGCTGTAAATTCGCCGGCCATTCCGGAAACATAGGCACCGTTAAGGTCGATATCGGCCGTAAGCGTTGCGCTATTCCCACAGTTGGTCCCAGCTCCATCAAAATAGGTCTTTAACTGAGCGAGAGTTCCAATGCTGACGGGAGTGTCGGCATTAACCGGGTTAGCTTTGTTGAGGATTACCGCGGTTCCAACGCCTGCGGTAAGCACCGCCGCAGCAAGAGCGGCGATGAATGTAGTCTTGGTCTTCATTTGTTAATTGTCCCCTTTCCTAAAATGGGCAAAAATGTGACCTTTTGCTACTCCTATCCTAAACGTTAGGAAATCGGTTTACAAGAAAAAAATGAAAGCGCTTTTATTGTTAAAAAACGCCATGGATGCTACTTTCCTAGATGCCGTCTAGGGTATTTTAGGAAATCGGTTTCTAAAAAAAGACCTTCCATGGGGGGTCCCAAGAAGGTCTTAAGTGTCAATAGAATCGTCTTTAGAAGGTAGCGGAACTGAAGCTGTGGGCGGCGACTTTGACGGTCTTTACGGTCGCACCATTCCGGTTGATCGCAACTTCCTGTTCGGAGCCGCTCGGATTCCAGATCTCGGCGGTGTAGGTTGACCCGCTTTGATAGACCGAGCCTCCGACGTTGCCGTTGCTGATGTAGGTGTCGGCGCTATGGGAGCCCATCGCCTTTAAGGCATGGACCATCCAGTAGGCGCCGCTTAATTCAGAGGGGTAGTCATCGTTGAGGATCGCATCCGCGCTGAACTCGGAGATCGCACTGCTCGGATCGAAGATCGCTTGGACGCTCCGGAAGTTCGCGGCCCAAACCGCCTTATCGACGGTGCAGCCCGTTTGGGCGGTCTTCCATAAGCCATAGATCGATTGAAGCTTGCTGAGCTCACTCGTCCCTAAAGCGTAGGAAGTGAGATATTCGCCGACCGGTAACCACTCGATCCCGTAGATGAAGGAAGGATTGGCCCCGAACCAGGTCGCATAGTCGTTCTTGCCAGCCCATTGAATCGTCATGACGCCGATCCCAGCATCATGGGCTTCCTTAAGCCAGACATCGCCATCGTAGTCGTACCAGTACTGTTTCACCGAGTACATTTCAGTGGTGAAGCCATAGATCGCGGCGTCGATCCGATCCTGATCTTGATCGGCTAAGCCGACGAGATAGGCGCCGACCCAAGCATTGAGGCCTTCGGAGGAGGACTCCTCGTTATTGCCTTCGGTGAAGTAGCCTAAGCCATTGGCCCAGCTATGACCGGCCCAGGTATCGAAGCAGCGGAGATAGGGGAACTCGGAACTATTCTTATCGGAGCAAGCGTAATCGTTCGCCTCGAAATCGATGATGTCTTTGTACTTCGCGTAGAAGCTCGGATCGTACATCGCGAGGACCCCGGCCGCATAGACAAGATAGCCATGGGTGAAGTGGTGATCGGAGAGTTCGCCAGCGGTATTGAAGGCCCCATCGCTGAAGTAGAGGGTGCCCCAGGTATCGTCATAGTAGAAATAACGGTCGCCGGCTTGGTTACTATCCTTGTCCCGCAAAGGTTTGCTCGTGTCATAGGTGAACCAATCGCTTAAGACGTACTCGAGTTTTTTGATGAAGGAGGCTTTATAATCGCTCGCCCCGATCTGATCGGCAATAACTAAGCCTTGCGATAAGGGGTAGAGGGCCTTGCTGTTCCAATACGGCGCGGACTTATTGATGTAGTTGTTGGTGTCGTTATCGTAGTTCGGCGATTCCACAATCACGTTATTCTCATCGAGCGACTTCAAATAGGACGTCATCGTGGTTGCACTATAGGAACTATCGTTCGGAGTCGTGAAACTCGGAAGCATACCAGCGTAAGAGAGTTTGGTGGTGAAGCTGTTTCCTTCCATCACCTTGATCGCGCCCTTAAAGCCTTTGTGGTAGTAGGGGGTGAGGGTGACGTCGCTCTTCTTGTACTGATGGGGCATTAAGCCTAAAAGCAAGCCGGTGCTATCGTCGTTATCCAAATATTGGACGTTATTGCGGAACGTGGTGTTCACTAAGCTCGAACCATGATCAACCGTGAATGAAGTGGTCGAAGCGATGCTCATATGGGCGGCGCGCTTAGCAAAGAAATTGGCCTCCGCTAAGGCGGGGGTGAGGGTGTTGCTGGCGCTCGGATCGCCCCGGACGCAGGTGACGGTCAGATAGTTATCGTCGCCTAAGTTAATGCCGAGCCGATCGTTCATGATCGGAGAAGCATGGTTCCCGTGGGCGGGAGTGAAGGTGGTGTTCTTGCTGGCGGTGAAAAGGAAATAGATATTCTGATAGACCGCTCCCCCGATCGCGGAGTTCCATAAGCCGGTCGAAGCATAGGCGACGTGATCGCCCGCGACTTCGAGCAAAACCGATTGGCCGCTGTAGGCGGTGTTCTGGGTGATGAGATTGCCCTTTAAATCGTAATAGTTATAGGCTCCGGTCACGCCGGCGCTCCGGAAATCCATCTGGAGAGCTTTCGTGGCGGATTCAATCAAAGTGAAGGGGGATCCTTGAGCCATCGTGACGACCATTTGGTCCTCGGTCGTTTCGCCGCCATTCCGGCAAGCGACTTTAACCGCGTTATCGCTATAGTCGATCACTTGGGTCTGATAGGAAGAACTGAGCGCGGTCGGCTTGATGAACATGTCCTGATAGAACGGGCAGTGGTTCGAAGCGGTGTGTTCGCCGTTTGGGGTCTGCATGTACTGGATGAAGCCTTCGCCATCGTTCGTGACTTCAAGGCCTTGGGTGCAGAACGCGTTGCGGAGGTAGTTGGTATAGATGCCATTGCCGCCCGAATAGTATTGGCCGCCGCCATAGTTCTCGCTGATGAGAGTGCCCCACCAGTTATTGGTCGGAAGCGGTTTATCGAGAAGATCGCCCGCGATATAGGAAGGCGAATACTTCACGTGTTCGATGTCCTTGGCCGTTCCGGTCCGAACCGAGCCACTTCCAATGGTGCGGCTGGACGCGGTCGAATAGACTTTGCTCCGGCTGGGCGCGGTATAAGAATAATTCCCAATGGTGATGTTCCGGCTCTTCTCAAACTTGGAAGTTCCGTAATTGGCCTTATAGGTTAACGTGTACGTGCCAGCGACCCCATAATTGACCGAGCCGTAGACACTAAGGTAGGGCGTGATATCTTTGCCCGAGACCGAATCGGTGGCCTTCACCCCTTTTAACGGATTGAAATAATGGCCTTGGGCTTGGCTCACATCATCAAGCCCGCTCACGGCGATATCGCCTTGGACTTCGCTTGAAGAACTGGAAGAAGAACTGGATGAGCTCGAAGAGGAACTACTATGAGATCCCGTCGAGTCACTGGACGCGGTTGAAGTGCCACTTCCTTGGCTAGTCGAAGTGGATCCGCTGCCTTTTGAAGTGGAACTCGCTGACGAGTTTCCGCTTTCGGAAGTGGTCGCGGTGCTCGAATTTGAGCTGGAACTCACTGGGGAACACCCCGAGGTCGTTCCGCCGCAGCCCGTGAGAACCATGGCTAAAGCAACGAAGAGAATAGACGAATGGCTTTTGTCGTTCATGATAAAGCCCCCTGAAGTTACCTTAAGTATGGCTCAAAGTTTCTGCAAAACAAGCAAAAAAGTTCCGATGAAACCTAAACTACATCGGTTTCCTAAATCGATATAGTATACTATATCCCCCCAAACTGTAAAAAAGAGTTTCCTAAACGCGGGGAGACAAAAAAGAAAGCCCGGGTTTTGGCCCGAGCTTCTTTCTTACCGTTATAGCGGAAGGTCCTTCTTGGTGAAGCGGATCGATCCGACGATGTAGCCGAGGAGTCCCACGGCGAAGAGAATCGCGTCCTTCCAAATGAAGGCAGTCGTTCCATCGGTGATGGAGATTACGTCGAACAAAGTGATGATGGAGACGTAGTTGAAGTTGTTGAGGGCATCGAAACGGACCACACTCGGGATGACCGGGGATCCGAAGAGCCCTAAGATCGTCGCGACCAAGAAGAAGATCGATAAGCCGCCGCCTAACGCCATCGAATTCTTGGTCCGATCGAAGTAGCAAGAAGTGAAGAAGTTCAGACCCGAGATCGCAAACAGAACCAGGAACGCCCCGAGGTTGATGAGGCAAAGCCGCCCATAGTTCAAGCCGGTATTGCTCACCGAGACGACGCTCCAGCAGATGCAACTCGTGATGAGGGTGCAGGTGAACATCGCTAGTAACGATAGGGCCAAGAAACAAGCTTGGGTGAAGACCACGCTCTTCCGTTTCGTCCCGGTCGATAAGACGTAGGCCATTGAACCGGAATCGACCTGGCTCGCGATCAGGTTATTGCTGGCCATGATCGTATAGATGATCGGAAGGAGCAATCCCGCGATCTTGAAGAAGACCGATCCAACGATAAGGGAGTAAAGGTCCATTTGGCCAACGTCTTCGATCGCCGAAGCGACTTCGGTCGGTAGGGAAGCCAGTAACGATTGCGAGAGGTCGCTCGTGAGATTGCTTCGCATCGTCGCGATGGCTTTTTCGTAATCGGCCTCAGTCGGATAGTCTCCGGCCGCCTTCTTTTTATTGATCTCGCTCAGTTCATAGTCATAACGGGCTTGGAAAGCGACTTCGGTTGAAGCCGCGAGATCCTTTACCCCGGCATAGGTGTAGCCAAAGGAATCGTATTTCTCTTTCGTCACTCCGTATTTGCTGAGGGCATCGAGCATCTTTTGAATGGTCGCGGGCTTGTTCATATTGTCCGCTAAGAAAATCGAAGAGGAGTTGCTGCTCCGATCATCGCGATAGGTGTTCCGTTCATCGCTATTGAGGTAGGCCGTGATATCGCCCGCCCCGATGTGTTTCACGAGGGACGTGACATCGTAATCGGCCGGAACAGTCTCGTTATGGTTGGTATAGATATCGTTAAAATCGCTGCTCGGCTTTAAGGCATACATCACGGCGCCAAGCATCTCATTGCTCTCGTCGCTCCCGTCGGCGTAGCCCGCTTTTTCGGCTGCGGCCAAAGTCGAAGCCTTGAGTTGAAGCGTCGCGGTATAGAAACTGCTTTCCGCCGCGGCGTAGGCCGCGGTCGGCTCTTGGGCTTTCCAAGCGGCTAAAGCGGCTTGGTATTCATCGGTGGACGCATAGGAAGAAGCCTGAGGCATCGCCTGATACCAGGTGTTCCAGTTGGAGGCATAGAGCTTTTCGACGGTGCTCGTCGGAGCCGGCATCGCCGCTTGCCAAGTTGCTAAGGCTTTTTGATAATCGGCATCGCTTTCGCCGGTGGCCTGAGTGGGCTTTGAGGCGAGCCAAGTGGCAAAGCCCGCTTGATAGGTCGCGGCGGCCTGATATTCGTTAGGATAATCATCGACATAGTACTGGTCGAAATCGTCGAGGCCGCTACTGGCCAAATCGTAATAATAAAGGGAACGTTTCTTCAAAGAAGCGTCGATTTCGCGCTGAACGATCGTGTCTTCGACCGCGTCCTTGACGTTGCTGATGTTGCCGCTTCCGGCGATCGTCATCACACAACTCAGCATGAAACATTCGGCGATCGTGATGATAAGCCACATCCATCCGTTGGCTTTGATCGACTGTTTGAATAGGGCTTTACTGAACATGGTTTTTCTCCTTCAGCACCTCTTGGAAGTGCTTATCTAAGGTGTATTTGATTTCGCTGATGAAGCGAACGTCGTAACTGGCTAAGGCGGTGAAGAGTTTTGCGATATCTTGCCGGGGCAAGGCGACCGTCACTTGCTGGTATTGGGGCTGCTCGCGGCTAATCACGAAGCCTTCTTTATGGAATCGCTGGTAATCTTCCTCTTTCTTAAACTCGATTTTGAAGTCCTGGGTTGGGCGGTTATTGATCGCTTCCATCGTGACCGAATCGATTAAGTAGCCATTGCTGATGAGAGCGACCCGGTCGCAGGTGTCTTCGACCTCCTCGAACATATGGGAGGACATCAGAATCGTCTTGCCCTTCGCGTGTTCCTCTTTGATGATCGAGACAAAGGCTTGCCGCATCAAAGGGTCGAGCCCGGTCGTCGGCTCATCGAGGATGATGATTGGGGGATTGGCCATCAAGGCGGCGACGATCGCCGTCTTCTGTTTCATCCCTTTGCTCATCCGCTTTAAGCCAGCTCGGGGATCGAGCTGAAGTCGCTTCACGAGGTCGTTGGCGTAACTCATGTCGGTTAAGCCAAGGAATTCCGCTTGCGACTTCAGGAATTGGTTGCCGGTTCCGACGTCAGGAAAGGCGATTTCGCCGGGCACGTACCCGATGCTTTTCGCGATTTCCGAGGCATGGGTGTAGCTTTCTAAGCCATTGACATAACAATGTCCATCGGTGGGTTTAATGAAGCCCATGAGGCAGCGGATCGTCGTGGTCTTGCCGGAACCATTGGTTCCGACGAAGCCTAACATTTCGCCTTGGCTAATACTGAGCGTTTCATGGAAGATCCCGCGGCCATTTCCATAATCCTTGGTTACGTCTTTCACTTCGATGATCGGGTTCATAATTTGCCTCCATAGGTCTGATCTTCCTTATAGAACTTCATGAAATAGTCCTGGAGGGTTTCTTTCTGATTGGTGAAGCTCACGAGGTCATAATGCGAAAAGTGTTCGATCACCCGGTTGATGTCTTTATCGTCCGCCGAGATAGCGAGGGTCCGCTTGCTGGGATTCTCTCCCAGGATCTTCATGCAAGAAGACTGGGCGTGATTGGAGAGGAAACGCTGGTAGGCTTGATCGGTCGGGAAACAAACCTGATAGAACTTGGTTGAGGCGTGCTTGAGGTCATCGGCCTTAAAGGTCGAGACCAAGTGGCCATCCTTAATGATGGCAATTCGATCACATGTCCCATCGATTTCGGAGAAAATGTGGCTCGAGAGAAGAATGGTCTTCCCCGCTTTCTTCTCTTCCAAAATGAAGGAGATGAAGACTTCTTGCATGAGAGGATCAAGCCCGGAGGTGGGCTCATCCAAAACGAGGACATCGGGGTCGCCTTGGAAGGCGGCGACGATCGCTAATTTCCGTTTGACCCCGAGGCTCATCCGTTTGGTTTCGCCTTTCAGGACATTGTCTTCCAGATCAAAAAGCTTCAGCATTTTTTGCTGCATCGCGGCGTTATGGATTCCTTGAAGATCTTGTTCCATCTTCAAGAACTCATATCCGGTTAAGCCAACCGGCAAGGCGATTTCGCCCGGGATATAGCCGACATGGCGCAGCACTTCGTCATAGTGGGTGAAGCTATCTTTTCCTAGAATCTTCGTTTCGCCCGAATCGGGTTTGCTGAAGCCCATCAGGTGACGGATCGTGGTGGACTTGCCGGCACCATTGGGGCCCAAAAAGCCAAAACATTCGCCCTTATTCACGCTGAAGGAAACGTCAAAGACCCCCCGGCCTGATCCGTAGTCTTTGGTGAGATGGCTAATTTCGATTTCGCTCATGCTTTCCCTCCTTTAGACTCGGCTATTATAGGGGGGTATTTTCGCCGGACAAGGTCCAAGTTACCTTCCTTCAACCAATTTTGAACACAAAGCAATAAACTTGTCTAAAATAGGACCTGTATCCATTAAATAGGCACGACAAATTAGCCTGTTTGTAGAGATTCTGATATTTTGTATAAAAATCGACAAAATGGGTATATAACCGAATTATGAGCAAAAAAGAGTACCGGAATTCCTTGAAGTCGAAAGCAGCGATCAAACAGGCCGTGGTCTCGCTTCTTTCCAAAACGAAGGACTTCTATTCGATCACCGTGAGTGATGTCTGCCTCGAGGCCAATCTGAATCGGGGGACCTTCTATAACCACTATGCCAATATCGGGGAAGTCGCCAACGACATCGAAAACGATTTGATGCTGGGGATGACCGCGACCTGGGCCGAGTCGCGCCATAGCGATGCTTCCATCGCCAACTTCATAACGACCGTGACGGGAAAACTCATCGAAAACGAAGTCGCCTATAAGCGGCTTGTGGATTACATCCCCAACTATTTCTTCGAGGATCTGAAGTCCAAGTTCCTCAGCGAAATCGAACCGGACTTTCGGAAAAACGGAACCTTATCCGACTATGCGAAAGCGACGATTGAAATCCTTTCGAGCGGGATCGTGTCGCTGTATTTGGACTATTTCCAAGGGCGGAGCCATAGCAGCCTCACCGAGATTCAAGACTATTGCATCAAGGTCGTTTACGCGGTCTTGAAAGCCCGAAATAACGATTAGGCTCCAGCGCTGCTGTAGTGTTTGATCGCGTGGCGGAAGAAGAGATAAGAAAGTGCGAATGCGCAAATCGAGACGAGAATGATGATTCCCATGATCAGGTAATTGTTCGCGGGAATGCTGAACCAGAGCAGCGGGATATCTTGGCCGGGGAACATCTGAGCTGCGAGCGGAAGATAGCCCACTAGACCAAACGGCAAGATGAAGAGCAAGACGTTATAGACGATTTCGCCTACCCAATTGCCGGTCCGGTAGATGCTCGCGGGATATTTCCCGTACTCTTTGATGTTATAAACCCCGGACATGATTGAGAGGCTGCGACGGTTATAGAAAGCGATGCTCATCGTCCAAAGCTTGATTGCAAAATAGATGAGAGGGCTAAAAGCCGCCCCGAGGATGATCGGAAAGACGACGTTAAAGGACCAATCGAGGCTGATCTGAGGCCCGAAGATCGCCATGAAGACGATCCCGAGGATCACTTCGCCTAATCCACCTTCTTGGAAGTACTCGGCGCACATCTGAAATAACGGGTTCAAAGGCTTCATCAAAATCCGGTCGAGTTCACCTTGGTTAATGAGGCCGCCCCCATAGTTCCAGAGCTTATCCGTCAGCATGTGGTCGATCCCCATCGGAATCAAAAGGAAGCCATACATGTACATGATATTCGCTAATTTCCAGCCCCCGAGGGATTGGACAGGTAGGGTCGAAAGATAAAGGGTGAGGAAGGTCACGACGTTGGTGGCAACGAGCCCGAGTAAGCCAATCGCCCAGTCGGCCCGGTACATCATCTTGCTCTTCAAGGCCATCGCAAGGTAATGGGGGTAGAGTTTGAAATACTTTTTCATGGTCTAACCCCCGGCGCTTTCGACATGGCGAATCATGAGGAGGTTTGTTAACTCGGAGAGCAAATAGAAGAGGACCGCATAGCCTAAAGACACCCCTAAGCGGATTCCGGTGGTTGGCCAATCGTAACGGCCTAAAAGAATGTTGATCGGGGTCGAGGCGAGCCCCGAGAAAGGTAGATATTCCAGAACGGGCTGGGCCCAACTCGGGAAGAAAGAGAAGGGAATCGCCGCCCCCGAAAGGAAGCTGACGATGGAGTTCTTGATGAGAAAGATCCCAAACAAGGAATTGGTGAGGAAGCCTAATTGGGCGACCATGAAATCGAATGAGTCGAGGATGACGATCGCCAAAAATCCGGAAACGAGATAAAGCAGCATGTTGTACCACGTTGGGGCGGGCTGGCCTAAGCCGAAGGTGAAGATCAAAAAGGCAATGAGGGCCATCGGCAAAAAGAAGATGAGGAAGTTTCCTAGAACACTTCCGAGGTTGTTCGCGAACTTTTGGCCACGATAGGAACAAGGCCGGGTTAATGAAGTCGCGATATTCCCTTGGCTGATGTCCTGACCGATATCTTGGAAGGTGGTGCCGTTCGAGATCCATTGGGTCGATAAAGAGGCGGTGACCAAGTACATCATCATTTGGGGATAGGTGAAGCTATTGATCGTTTCGCTTGAAGATTCCTGATAGATGGCAAACCAAAGGAACACCATGATGAACAAGGTGATGACGTCTTGAAGGACCCAGCCCAAGATTTCGGTGCGAAAGGCCACGAAATTGAGGAAGGAGCCTTTGATGAAGCCGTGGTATTTTCTAAATAGATTTGGTCGCATAGATCTTTCTCACGATCGAAGAGAGGGTGGTCTCGTCGATCCGGATATCTTTGACGTCAAGATGGGAGAGCAGGTAATTTAAGATCTCCTTCGGTTCGAGCTTATCGGCGTCATAGCTGACTTCAAGATAGCCATCATCGAGCTTTTGAATCGAGATGTTGCCTTTAAAGAAAGCGATCGCCGCCTCATTATCGAGGGTGTCTTTGCTTAAGACATAAACGTGGCGGATATCGCCGAAGCGTTTCTTGATGTCCTTGAGGGTGCCGTCATAGAGCAAATGGCCTTCATCGATGATTACGATCCGCTGGCAAAGGTTTTGGATGTCCTTCATGTCGTGGGTGGTCAAAATGATCGTGGTCTTTTTATCTTTATTGATCTGGCGGATCGCATCGGTCATCTTTTCTTTGACCAAAACATCGAGCCCGATCGTCGGCTCATCGAGGAAGAGAATCTTGGGCTCATGAAGCAGAGCCGCGGCCAAATCCGCCCGCATCCGTTGGCCTAAGGAAAGGGTCCGGACCTGGGACATCATGAAAGGCTTGAGACCTAAGATCCCATCGAGGTAGGCAAGGCGCTTCTCATAAACATCCGAGGGGATATCGTAAATATCGCGGACCAAATCGAAAGAATCGCGGACCGGAAGGTCCCACCAAAGCTGGGTCCGCTGGCCAAAGACGACGCCGATATCTTGAAGGATCGTCTTCCGGTCTCTCGAATCATAGGGCTTTTTACCATCAATCAAGATTTCCCCCGAAGTGGGGGTAAGGATCCCCGTCATCATCTTGATGGTGGTGGACTTACCGGCCCCGTTGGCCCCAATGTAGCCGACGATTTCGCCATCGTTCACCGTGAAAGAAATGTCATCGACCGCCTTGGTCACGACTTTCTTCGGAGTAAAAAGAGATTTCACCGCGCCTTTTAAGCCAGGTTCGCGGTAGGGGCGGGAGAAGTATTTACAGAGGTGATTGACTTCGATCATGGAGCGATCCTCTAAGGTAAAGGAAGTATAACATGAAGCCTTAGCCTTTAGGGGTAGGCAAATACAAAAGCGGGGAAAAAGAATAGAATGGAATCCAAAGAGGTCCTGATATGACTGAAGAAGCCAAAATGCTCGCGGGAAAAATCTACGATTCGACCGAGCCGAAACTCGCCGAAGAAAGAACGAAGGCCCATGCCCTTTGTTTAGCCTATAATTCCACCCCGGAAACAGATTGCGAAAAACGGGAGAAAATCTTGAAGGAATTGCTCCCCCTAAAAGACCCCTCGGCCTACCTGGCCGGACCGATCCAATTTGACTATGGGATTTATACCAAAATCGGGAAGCGGGTTTTCATCAATTTCAACTTCACGGTTTTGGACTCCTGCCCCGTCGTGATTGAGGATGATGTTTTTATCGGAGTGAACGTCAGCGTGGTCACCCCGATTCATCCCTTACTTTATGAAGAACGAAAACCCTACAAAAATTCTAAAGGAATCATGACCGATCAAGAGTATGCGAAGCCGATTCGGATCGGCGAAGGAACTTGGTTAGCCTCTAACGTGGTCGTGACCGGGGGCGTAACGATCGGAAAACATTGCGTGATCGCCGCCGGGGCGGTCGTGACGAAAGATATCCCAGACGATTGTCTCGCTGGTGGGATCCCTTGCAAGGTGATCCGGAAGCTCGTCCCCGAAGATTCGATTCGGCTCAAGAAAGAACTTTGGTGAGGGTTTTGCTTAGGACAAAAATGGGGTTTTTGCAAAGCGAAAGGTTGCAAAAGCGCCATTTCTAGGCAAATTTGATGGAGTTTTGACTCGAATTCAACTTTAACGAATAAAGAAAGGAAGAAAAGAGCAATGAAAGTCTTATTGATCAATGGCAGTCCTAATGAAAAGGAATGCACGAATCGAGGGTTAGAAGAAGTCGCGAAAGCCCTCCAAGAAGACGGGATCGAAACCGAGATTTTTTGGATCGGAAAAAACGTTCCAGGATGCCTCGACTGCGGGAAGTGTCATGACCTTGGCCATCGCGTCTATAACGATGGGGTGACACGCCTCGTTGAGAAAGCTTTAAAAAGCGATGGATTTATTTTTGGAACACCCGTCTATTATTCGGCACCAAACGGGACGTTACTTTCCTTCATGCAGCGCCTCTTTATGAGCGGGTCAAAAGCCCTGGCCTATAAGCCGGTCGCCACCATGGTCAGTTGCCGGCGCGGCGGGGCCAGTGAAACCTTCGCTCAATTGAACCAATTTTATGGGATCAATTCCATGTTCACCGTCGGCTCCCAATATTGGAATCAAATCCATGGGAATTCCGTTGCTGATGTCGAGAAGGATTTGGAGGGGTTACAAACCCTCCGGACTTTAGGCCACAACATGGCCTATCTTTTAAAGTGCATTGAGGCGGGCAAAAAGGCCGGGGTTCCTCTTCCAAAACTTGAAGCCCGTCTTCGAACGAACTTCATTCAGTGATTCGCTGAAACGAAAAAGACTTGAGGACGATGCTTCAAGTCTTTTCTTTTTCTATTGGGCTTTTGGGGCCGGGGGATTGGCCAAATCGTTTGGGGGAGTTGGGGTTCCAGGGTTTTCGGGCGGTTCGCCTTTATAAAGCACCTTTAAGAGAATCGGCGTGACGAAGCTGGAAACAAGGATGAGCCCGAGAGTAAACGGGATAATCGCGGTATCGACTAGCAACGAGTCAACGCCTTTTTGAGCGGTGACGATCAAAACCTCAGCCCGAGCCATCATTCCTAAACCGATCCTAAGCGCGTCTTTGAACTTAAAGCGGCAGATCAGCGAGCCGGTTCCGGCCCCAACCACTTTGCCGACAAGGCCGGCCAAAATCCAGACGAGGCCAAAGATAAGGAAAGAAACGGAAAGGGATGTCGAAGTTCCGCCACCGGCGCCGAAAGCTTTAAACATTTTCAAAGCGACCGAAGCGAAGAAGACGGGGACGAAAAGAAGGTTTGCGACCTGGTCGGTCCGCTTATCGACGTAAGGCTCGGCCGAGGTATTCGCGATGATTAAACCCGCGACATAGGCCCCCGTGATATCGGCGATGCTGAAGCAGGCTTCGGCGATATAGGACCATAAGAAGCAGAACGCGAGTGAGAACATCGGGATTCTCCGGTGATGGGGCCATTTCTTGCCCATCCAGTCGAAGAGGCGGTGCACTAAGATTCCAAAGCCGAATGAGATCGCGAAGAAGGAAGCCATCACGACCAAGAGGATCACGATGTCCCAGCCGGTTCCCGCCGCGCCAAAGAGGTTCGTGAGGGCGGTGGTGATGTCCAAAGGATTCGAACTTCCGGTCGAGGATTTGACGCCGGATAAGGCGATAATGACGGAAAGGAGGACCACCCCGATGATGTCGTCGAGAATCGCCGCGGCGACGAGGGCGGTTCCGACTTTGCTATTGAGCCGACCTAATTCTTTTAAGGTCGCGACGGTGATCGAGACGGAAGTCGCGGTTAAGATAACGCCATAGTAAATGTCAGAATAGATCGGGTTGACTCCGGAGGGCAAGAAAGAAGGCACCATCCCGCCAAAGGATCGGAACAAATAGGCGGCTAAGGTTCCTAGTCCGAGCGGAACGATCACGCCAAGCGATGTGATCACGACCGAGGCGACCCCTTCCGCTTTGATCTGCTTGAGATTCGTGCCCATCCCGGCGCTAAAAAGAATCAGAATGACGCCGATTTTGGCGAGGTCATCGATTCCATTCATCGTATAAGTGGTGAGAATGGTCTGACCTGGGATGAAATAAATGCAGCCGACCAAAAGCCCACCGAGCAAGAATCCCACGACTTCAGGGACCTTGATTTTTCCCATGAGTAACGAAAAGACCTTAGAGAGGAGCAAAATCAACCCCAGGGGAAGAAGAATCATGAAGGGTTCGCCTTCACTTCCCGAAGCAGCGGTCCTCAAAAAATCAAACGACGACGTAATTCCACTAAACACATCCATAAATGTCAGCTCCAACGTGATTATAGGCGTTTCACCCTTTTGTGAGTGACCCAAATAGAAAATTCGTGAGATAATACGAGCCGAGGTAATTCGGAAATGAAAGTCATGCTTTACGCCCTGCTCGATAACGGAGCAGGAACAGAAACTTTGCTGCGCGATCTCTCAGAGAAAGGGTTTAACGGAACGGTTTTGCCGGCTTCAAGCGTTCACCACGTCTTGCACCATGGTAACCCTGGCACCGCGGTCTTCTCCTTGGCCGATTACGCCGAAGACGTGAAGGGACCTTCTTTAATGGCGATCTTCGTTCTCGACAAGAAAAAGCTGCCGGAGCTTCAAGGGGTCATTCGGGCATATACCGAGAACTTTAAGAAGATCCATGGTGGCATGTTTGTCGTTGCGATCGATGAAATGGAGGGCAGCTTCTGATGAAAAAAGGATTGATTTATGTGATCGGCGGCGGCGAGCTCGGTCTTCGTGAGACCTACGAAATCGATAAGCATCTCGTCAGCTTGGTTGAAAAGAACAACCCCAAGATCCTTTTTATCCCGACCGCGAGCCACGATGCCGCGGACTACGTTCGTGCCTTCGAATGGATTTATGGCGAATTCACCAAAAACATCAAAGCCCTTTATCTCTACGATGATCCGAGCCCGAAAGAAGTGGCTTCGCTCATTAAGTGGGCTGATATCATCTACGTGGGCGGTGGAGTGACCCGCGAGCTCTTATTGATGTTCAAAGCTTTTGGGGTGGGGCCTTTACTTAAGAAAGCTTATCAGTCCGGTACGATTTTGGCCGGTCTCTCGGCGGGTCTGAACTGCTGGTTCAAACGCGCCTATGTCGATAACCCGGTGAAGGATCCCCGCTTCAAGGCTTTTGATTTCGTCGATGGCTTAGGCTTCCTTCCTTATGCCAGCACCCCGCACTATAACTTTCCCGAACGCCAGAGTTTTGATGAAGCGCTCGAGCAAGAGAACCTCGTCGGCTATGCGGTCGAGGATCAAGTTGCCCTTCTCTTCCAAAATGGCAAGCTCATTGGGAACTGGAAGTCTTATGGGTGCACCGACCAGCATGCCTATTTCTTAGCCTACGACAAGAAAGGCAAACTCGTTAAAACTCAAGTCGCATGAAGATTGCCTTAGCGGAAGCCTCCTCCTTAACCGGCGACATCAAAGCCAATCTTCAGACCCTGCACAAATTCGTGATACGGTCCAAAGAGAATGACACGGATGCCCTATTTTTCGGAGAAGCCTTCCTTCAAGGCTTCGATAGTTTGACTTTTGATTTTAGGCAAGACACGGCGATCACCAAGACCCTCGATTGCCCGGAACTCTACTTCATTTCGCGACTGGCCCATGATAAGCAGCTCGCAATTGGACTTGGCTTTTACCGGCGGGACCACGATGCGATTCATTCGTCCTATATCGTCTTTGGGCATAACGGAGAAACGCTGGCTTTGTATGACCGGATTTCTTCGGGCTGGAAAATAAAAGAAGCGGATTCCCATTATCAAAATGGAAAAGAACTTGTCTCCTTCTCGCTTCAGGGGAAAACCTTTGGGATCGGGCTCTGCGGCGATGGATTTTCGGCTTCGTTTTTAAAGAAAGCGGAACGGGCTCATTTCACCTATTTCGTCTGGCCCGTGTATTTGAATTTCAATGAAAAGGAATGGCAGAAAGAACTCCCTTCTTATCAAGAAAACGCTGCGCGATTAGGTGAAGAAACCTATTTGATCGGCAGCCTTTCGCCCGAACCAAAATCGCTTGGCGGCGCCTTCGTCTTCAAAAATCAAAAAGTCCTTTGTTCGATTCCGCTCGGCGAAGAAGGCTTATTGCTCAAAACGATTCAATAAGAAATCCGCGAAGGCTTATTTTTCGTTACGATGACTTTGTACATCATGACGTGGGGGTGGCCTTCATCAAAATAGACTTCGCCGTCCGGAAAGGGGCGGAAGCCCAAGGTCTTATAGAACCCTTGCTTATCCATTTGAGAGCCGAGAATCACTTTTCGGGCCCCTAAGGAACGGGCTTTGGTGATAAGAAACTTCACGGTATAGGAGCCGACCTTTTGACCGCGGTAAGGTTTCCGGACTGCAATCCGCTGGATCCGATAGGTCTCGGGGTCGACTTCCAGAAGCCGCCCGGTCGAAATCGGGGTGCCGTTCAGATAAAGGACCAAATTCCAGCAGCGGTCTTCATCGGCGTCGAATTCGTCATGATAGCCTTGCTCATCGATAAAAACCTCGGTGCGGATCAGCTTCGCATCGGGCATTAATCCCATTTGGAAACGCGGTTCAACCATTCAATATTCCTTCATAAGGGCGTTAGCGGGGGTGCCCGCTATAACGTCGGCTCTATTTTACTGCTTTTATTCTCTTTTAATCAGCGGGGGAAAGTCCGATAATGCTATCGCTATGAATAAAGCAGCATTATCTGAGTTCTGGTATAAGAAGCACAACAAGGTCTTCGCGGTTGGATTTTCCAGCATCGCTTTAGTCTTATTTTTCGCCTATTACCTCACGGTGGAAATTCTCTTCAAATGGACCTTCTTCCAGAGCGACATTTCTCAGCTTTGGAACTTCTTCGTCTACTTGGTGGTTTACCTCATCATTTTGATCGGGAATATCCGGAACGACAGCATCGCCTATCAAGGCATCTTGATGTTCGTTTGCTATAAGGCTTTCGACAGTGCGACCACGATCGTCCGCTCCGGCCGTTCCGTCATCGAAACTTTCCAAGGCGAATGGACTCCGCTTTACCTCCTTTACGGCATCTCGTGGCTCGCGGTCGCGGGCGTCGTCTTTTTGGGGATCTTCCTCTACGTCCGAAGCTACCAATATTTGAAGGGCAGTTTCAACCACTTTATCGAGATCCGAATCTTAGCGATCCTCTTTGCCGTTTGTCTCTTCCTTTCGATCAGCTTCACCTTGTTCCTCGTGATCGCCGGGGGCTATAGCAATTCCATCATGCTTTTCTTCTTGCTGGACTTCGCGGATATTGCCATCGGCATCGCGACCATCTTCACGATGGAACGGCTCCGTCGGAACTAAATCGCGTAAAATTATTTATTCATGAAAAGGCCGTTATTGCGGTCTTTTTATTTGCAAAAGTTCCCTTTCTAGCACTCAAACCTTGCGAGTGCTAAAAAGGGATATATAATGGTCTTGTTCGATTTAAAATCGTAACTTTATCTGGAGGTGAACCCCAATGAATATGAACGAAGATGGCATGCAAGATTATTCCCAAGATCCTAATGTCTTGGAGAAGTTCGGCCGCAACGTTTGCGATGCGGTCCGTAATGGCAAATTAGACCCGGTGATCGGCCGGGATGAAGAGATCCGAAAAGTGGTCGAAGTTTTGGCGCGGAAAACGAAGAACAACGTGATCTTGATCGGCGAGCCTGGCGTTGGCAAAACCGCGATCGTCGAAGGCTTAGCTGAACGGATCGTGAAAAACGATGTTCCGACCACTCTCGCCAATAAGGAAATCTATGAGCTCGATATGGGCGCGCTCGTCGCGGGCGCCAAGTATCGCGGCGAGTTTGAGGAACGCTTAAAAGCCGTCCTCAATAAGATCAAGGATTCCAATCACCAAATCATCTTGTTTATCGATGAGATTCATTTGATCGTTGGAGCGGGGAAAGCCGATGGGGCTTTAGACGCCTCGAATATGCTGAAACCCTTATTGGCTCGCGGCGAGATCGATTGCATTGGCGCGACCACCCTAAATGAGTATCGCGAGTACATCGAAAAGGACCGGGCGCTAGAGCGTCGTTTTCAAACCGTTTTGGTCGGGGAACCGACCGTCGAAGATACGATCACCATCTTACGGGGTCTTAAAGAACGCTTTGAGTCCTACCATGGCGTTTCAATCACCGATGGGGCTTTGATCGCGGCCGCGACCCTTTCAAACCGTTACATCACCAATCGCTTCTTGCCCGATAAAGCGATCGACTTAATCGATGAAGCCTGCGCGACCATCAAGGTCCAGGTCTCTTCGATGCCGACCGAACTCGATGAAGTGGACCGTCAGATCCGCACCCTCGAGGTTGAGCGGGCGGCTTTAAGCAAGGAAAGCGATGATTCCTCGAAGAAGCGTCTCGTGGCTCTCCAAGACGAACTCCAAAACGCGAACGCTAAAAAGGACGCGCTCATGGCGGAATGGAATAAGGAAAAAGATTCCGTGAAGGAAGCAAAGGAGTTGAAAGGCGAACTTGAAAAGGCCCGCTTCGATCTCCAAACCTATTTCCAGAATGGCGATTACGAGAAAGCCTCGGCTCTTCAATACAAGAAGATCCCCGAGATGGAGAAGGAGCTCCGTGCTCTTGAAACGAAGAGCAAAGAGACCAATCGCCTCCTCGATGAGGTCGTCGATGAAGAATCGGTCGCGAAGATCGTGGCTCGGATGACCGGAATCCCGGTTTCGAAGATCACAAAAGGCGATAAAGAGAAGGTCTTGGACTTAAAGGCCACCCTTACCAAACGGGTGATCGGTCAGGACGAGGCCATCACGCTGGTCAGCAATGCGATTTTAAGACAACGGGCGGGCATTAAGAACCCGAACCGTCCAATCGGAAGCTTCTTGTTCCTTGGGCCAACCGGCGTCGGCAAAACCGAAGTCGCGCGAGCCTTAGCGGAAGCCCTCTTCGATAACGAGAACAACATCATCCGGATCGACATGTCCGAGTACATGGAAAAGTATTCGGTCTCCCGTTTGATTGGGGCCCCTCCGGGTTACGTTGGCTACGAAGAAGGCGGTCAGCTCACCGAGAAGGTGCGGCGGAATCCGTACTCGATCGTTCTCTTCGATGAAATCGAGAAGGCGGATCCCGAGGTCTTCAACCTCTTGCTCCAAGTCCTCGATGATGGACGTCTCACCGATTCGCAAGGTCGTCTTGTCGACTTCAAGAACACGGTGATCATCATGACCAGCAACCTCGGGAGCGATTATCTCTTAAAGGGAGAACGCGCCCCGGTCGAAGCCTTGTTGCATCAGGCTTTCAAGCCAGAGTTCTTGAATCGGATTGATGAAATCGTTTACTTCAATCCCCTCACTAAGGACGTTCAATACCAAATCGTCGAGAAGATGCTCGCCGATCTTCATAAGAGACTGGAAGAGCAGTTCTATAGCTTCGAATTCTCGAAGAAGGTCAAGCAGTGGATCCTCGATTCGGCCTATACCCCGGACTTCGGGGCGCGCCCACTAAAACGGTTTATCCAAGATCAAGTTGAGACCTTGATCGCGGAGAAGATCATTAAAGGCGAGGTCGATACCGAGCATAAGTATTTGCTCGATCTCGATAGCAAGGGGCAGTTGATCGTCTTAGCGCAATAAGATGAACCCATCAAGCGAAAACTTGGTGGGTTTTTCATCTTTTGATTGAGGTGGAAGTCTTTTTCCTGAATAATGCATTCGAAGAAAACACCATGGAAAAGAATGCCAAGCCTGCCATCCTCGTCGTCGACATGTTGAATGACTTTGTGACGGGAGCCTTAAAGTGCGACCGCGGATTAGCGATCGTTCCTAAGACCGCGGAGTTGCTGGAAGCGGCCAGACGCTACCACGTCCCGGTTATTTTCTGCAACGATGCCCATATTAAAGGCATCGATCACGAACTGAAACTTTGGGGCGATCACGCCATCGCTGGAACTAAGGGCGCGGAAGTGATCCCCGAATTGAAGCTATGCGCCAGCGACTATGTGGTTCCCAAACGCCGCTACAGCGGCTTCTTCCATACCGATCTTGATTTGCTGTTAAAGGAACTTGGAGTCGATACCGTCATCATGACGGGCCTTCATACCCACATGTGCGTCCGCCATACTTCGGCCGATGCCTATCAGCTCGGTTACGATGTGGTGGTGGCGAAAGACG
>MVZL01000003.1 GCA_002068375.1 Tenericutes bacterium ADurb.BinA155 | reverse complement strand
ATTGTTTATTTCTCTTTTATTCGTCCGCGAAAAAATCCAAACAAAGCTTGCCGTTATTGCAGCGAAGGCGCCGGTAAAAAGAAATCAAGATTGAAAAAAGATTTTGATCAAAAATACCACAAATGATGCCAATTATTCATTTTTATACTTACAAGCTGTAAATGTCTATTGCAAGTGATTATCATTTTAGTAAAATACAACTATGAAATATAACAAAAATGGGAAAGAATCCAAGTACAGCAAACTGCACACCTCTCAAAGCCGAAAGATTATCGAAGTCGCTTACAAATTATTCATCTCGCGATCCTTCAATGACGTGTCGATGAAAGACATCGCTCGCAAGGCCCACATCTCTCGTCAAACCCTCTACAAGTATTATCCCTCGCTCGACGAACTCATCTTCGGCATCCAAATTCGCATTCTCAACGATATTTCCGAGAGTCTTCCCAAGGGCAACCCGGACCACAAAACCGGCCGGGAGTTGCTCCTCGAAATGCAGTACGCGATTTTTCATTATGGATTAGAGCATCCTGACGATCTCTTCTTCATCTCCCTTTTCGATAATTACAACCGGAACCGGCCGAGCGACGATCCCCTTAACCAGCGGTACCAGGAATCGTTAAGACGTGGCTATATCAATCAAGATTGGATCAAACTGGGTCAGGAAGATGGCAGCATCCGTTCGGATATCAATGCGAATCTCCTTTCCTACTTCTTACACAATCAAACCGCCGGATTAGCCCTTCGTCTGGCCAACCTCGGTGAAAATGCTTTGCCGGCCGACCAATCGGTCACGGCCGAAGAAATCGAAAAACTATTCCTCCAAGTCGTCGATCGCGATCTTCAACCCAAAGAATCGCCTTCTCATTAAAAGAAAACCGCATCGTGTTGATGCGGGCTCAAGTTAAGAAGTGAAGGGATGTACTCTTCAACTTATCCGAATCCTCAGAGAGCTTCGCTAGGCTAGCAGGTAGGATCTCAGTTAGAACTGAATCGAACACACACTGGCAGGTTAACATCCCTTCGGCTACCCTCATTATAGTCGATATTCTAAAATCTCCAAATCGACCCCTCAAAAGAAATCTATTTATGGGGTGTTAAGAAAAAGGGGAAGGAGTAGAATAGAAAACATGAAAAAACTGATCCTCGTTTGTAGCCCGGCCGGCATCGGGAAATCCACCTGGTGCTCCGCCTATCAAAAAGACCACCCAAACGAAGACGTTCAAATCCTCGCCGCCGACGAAGTTCGAAAGGCGATGTATGGCGGCTACGATCAGTTCCCGCCCGATCACAATATGATGCATGTCTACCTCAAGATGTGCCAAATCGGAACCGATCTCTACAACACCCATCCGAATCTCACGCTCATCCTTGACACCACGATGCTTTATGACGAAAGACGCTTGTTCTTCGTCCGGCATCTCCCCAAATTCGATGAAAGAGTCTTGGTTCTCCTAAAGCTCCACGACTACACCAAGTGCCTGGCCCGAAATCACGAACGGGGCAAGGACAAATGGGTGCCGGAAAACGTCATCATGGACATGTCGAAACATTATGCTGATCCGGACGCCGATTGCCGGCGTCACTTCACCGAAGTGAAAGAAATCTACGTCGATTAATTAGTGTTTCTTAGAAGACTCGGACGGTTGTTGGTCCGAGTTTTCTTTTGCTTCATCGATCTTAGGGGCTCTGAAGAGAATGAGTTTACGGCTCAAATAGTTGTAGACCAAGGTAACACAGGTCTTGAGGACGAACACAATCACGAAAGCCCAAAAGGGTCCCGCCGCTTGCGAGAAGATATTGGAGAACTTCACTTCGTTGATGTTGATGGAAAAGTTGGCTTGGCAAATCCATTGTCCTAACGCTTGCAGCCCAATCCCAATCCCTAAGCCGATCGCTGAGAGAATCACGAAGTAAACCATGTAGGATTTGCTATGAGCTTTTTTCTCGTCTTTGACGTTCTGGAAAACCCAAACGAGCGAGAGCAGGTAGTTGAAAATGGTTGAAACGAGAAAGCCAACGGTTACGGCAATCACCTGAGGCCAAGCCGAAGTCTCGCCCATCTTGTTGCCGATCAGAGCCAAAATACCCCACTCGCAAACGAAGTCGATGATGGTTGCCCCACCACCCACGACGATGAAACGGAGGATCTCGAGCCAGATATTCTTTTTAGTTTGTTCTTTATTCATGCGCGGATATCTTACACCAGAGAATAAGTGGAAAACAAAAAGAATTCCGTCGTCCGGAATTCCTTTGCTTGAACTTTATTTGCGAATCTTGCCGGCGTGAGCACCTTTGCTCGCGTGGGCGAGAACGATTCCGCCTTGGTTCTTCGCCATCTTATCGGCATCGGCCATTGCCGCTTCTTTGGTGTCATAAAGTTTAATCGACTTTTGACCACCGGCGAACTTGATGGTCCACTTGCCATCGCTGGCGCGTTTTGAAACGTGATAGACCTTAGACGAATCCGCTTTTTTGGCCGCTTTCTTCGGAGCAGCTTTCTTCGGTTCGGCCTTCTTGGGGGCCTCTTTCTTCTTTCCAAACATGTTGTAAGCACCTACCTTTCTTTTTATTTTACACTTGTAACTTCATTTTTCGAGAAAGATTTTCATTAAATCTCATTCCAATCTTGAAGGTAGTCTTCCACCGAAGCGTCACTAGGCATCCTTAGATCGCCTCTTGGGGAGATCGCGACCGTCCCGACCTTGGCCCCGTCGGGTAAACAAGAACGTTTGAATTCGTTCTGAAAAAAGCGTTTGAGAAAGACGCCTAACCATTTCTTGATCGTCGAATCGTCGTATTTTCCTTTATAAGCTTCTTGGGCAAGGAAGAAGAGCTTCTTCGGCCGATAACCAAACCGCAAGAAATGATAGATAAAGAAGTCGTGAAGCTCATACGGCCCAATCTTGTCTTCGGTCTTCTGAGCAATCTGGCCAGCGGCATCGGTCGGTAAGAGCTCCGGCGAAATCGGGGTATCGATGATGTCGTTTAAGGGCGCTGCCACTTCCGGATGAAGCAAGGCATAACCTTGACACAGATAACGAACCAACGTTTTTGGGATCGAAGCATTGACCCCGTACATCGACATATGGTCGCCATTATAGGTACACCACCCCAAGCAAAGCTCACTGAGGTCACCGGTCCCAATCATCAAGGCATTCGTGTCGTTGGCTAAGTCCATCAAGACTTGAGTCCGCTCCCGTGCCTGGGCATTTTCATAGGTGACGTTGTGGTCATCGGGCGAGTGGTTGATGTCCTTAAGGTGGCTCAATAACGTCGACTTGATATTGATCTCTTCAAACGAAACTCCAAGGGATTTCGCAAGGAGTTTGGCGTTATCGTGAGTTCGTTTCGAAGTTCCGAAGGCCGGCATCGTGAGCGCAGTGATTCCTTTTAAGTCATAGTGAAGGTACTTAAAGGCCTCAACAGTGACGAGCAAGGCTAAGGTTGAATCAAGCCCGCCCGATTCACCAACAATTGCTTTTTGCTGGCGGACCGTCTCCAACCGTTTCACTAAGCCCATCGCCTGCATCGCCATGATCGATTTCACCCGGTTCAAGTCCACTTCTTTTTGTTCCGGGATAAAGGGGTTCATCGAATAATGGCGAAGGACGTGGATGGGTTTTTCAAGACTCATCGCGAAAGGAATATAGAGATAGCCTTCCAGGTTTCCGTTGCCAAAACTGGTGGTCTTTGTCCGTTCGGCCTGAAGCCGTTCAACATCGATATCGGCGATCGCGGGTTCTTGCTGAAAGAGTTCGCTTTCCTTAAGAATCTTTCCGTTCTCGGCAATCAGGTTATGGCCGGCGAAGACCAAATCGCTCGTCGATTCACCATTCCCGGCGTCCGCATAGAGATATCCGGCGATCAACTTCGCCGAGGTCATGCTGACCAGACTCGCCCGGAATTCTTTTTTGCCCACCACTTCGTTCGAAGCTGAAAGGTTAGCGATAATGTTCGCCCCCATTAAGGCGTGATTAATTGAGGGTGAATCCGGAACCCAAGCATCTTCGCAGATTTCGCAGGCGATCTTTAAGCTCGGGTAACGTTCATCCACGAAAATAAGGCGACTCCCAAACGGATAAGATTGCCCGCCGACGAGGATTGTTCCATTTTGGAGAGGGGCCGCGTGGAAATAACGTTTTTCATAGAACTCCGAGTAGTTCGGGAGATTGGTTTTCGGAACGACCCCCAAGATTTTGCCTTGGTGGATGCAAACCGCGCAGTTATAAAGACAGTTATCTTGGAGAAGCGGGGCTCCGACGATAAAGAATAAGTCGTAAGCGGAACTGAAATCGGCGAGATCCAGTATGCCTTTCACCGCTTTTTCTTGGAGCGTGGCATTAAGGAAAAGATCCCCGGCGGTATAGCCCGTTAAGGTCAGTTCGGAAAAGACGAGGACTTTGACCTTTTGTTTCGCGGCGATCTCAATCGCTTTTTTGATCTCGGAGACGTTATGAGCGACCCCCGCGACCGCGGTTTCAATCGAAAAGCAGCCACAACGAACATACCCAAACGGGTCATCTTGCGGGCCCTTCGCCAGTACGAAAGGCTGAGTTGCTTTGGGGTTGGACTGAGAATTTTCCTTCAAGAAATGAGCATCAAAGAAGTCTTGAGATACCAAAACAAAATCACCAAATCCATTTTTCGTAATAAAGATGGGATCGGAGCTTTTGTGGATTTCTTCATCGATTTTCGCCGTGTCTCTTAACGCGGTAATCGGCATGATTTTCGATTTCATGTCGTTATTATAGCATTTTAATGTACATCGTTAAATTCATGTATCTTTTTTTCAAAGACTAATGACGAAAGTAAAGAGGATGTTATAATCATTTCATGATTAAAACAGGCAAATTCAACAAGGGCTTAATCGTAGTGAACGCCTACGAAGTCCTCCCCGCCGTCCAGCACATGGTGGATCGTCTCGCCACCGAGCTCAACAACCTCGGGATCGAAGTCGAGGTCAAATCCAACGCTGAAATCCTTTCCTTCATCGGCAGCAATGGCGAACTCTATTCGGCCGATCTCAAAGATGATTTCTGCATCTTCCTAGATAAAGATCCCTATACTTCGCACTTGCTTGAGCAAGGCGGCATGCGCCTCTTCAATTCGGCCGATGCCATTGAAGCTTGCGACGACAAGATGCTGACCTACATGAAGCTCCTTCATTTTCATGTCGCGATGCCGAAGACCGTTCCGGGCCCGCTCCATTATGGGGTGAACGACAATCAAGATTTCCTTCATAACCTTCCGCGGATCATTCCGTTCCCGATCGTCTGCAAAGAGAACTATGGCAGCATGGGCAATGGAGTCTACCTCGCCAATAACGAAGATGAACTGCTCGACATCGAGAGCAAGATTTCTTATAAACCGCGTCTCTATCAAGAGTTGATCAAATCCTCGTGGGGTTTCGATTATCGTCTGATCGTGATCGGAGGCAAATTCAAAGTGGGAATGCGCCGCCGCTCCCTCACTGGCGACTTCCGGAGCAATATCGCCTTAGGCGGGATTGGCGAAGCCGTAACGATTCCTGATGAATTCATCCATGCAGCAGAACGGGTCGCGGCGATCCTAAAGCTCGATTACTGTGGAGTTGATCTTTTGGAAGGGCCGAACCAAGAACCGATCCTTTGCGAGGTCAATAGCAACGCCTTCATCCAAGGGATTGAGCAAGTCACCAAACATAACGTGGCGGAAGATTACGCCAAGTATATCTACAAAGTCATCTATACGATGTAAGCCGAAAAGACCAAAAGCCGATCCATGGGGTCGGCTTTTTTTATATCAAAAAGCCCAGGTCGTGAAACCTGGGCCAAATGATAATGGTGAGGATTAAGCGACAACGATCGTGCCAACACCACCGCTCACGGCAACCGCGCCGCTAAAGGTGATGGTGAGATCGGCGGCAGCCATCGTGAAGGCAAACTTGGTGCCCGCGGCGTCCGCATAGTAGCTCTCGCCAGCCGTCCCGTCCCAAACATAGATGTAGCAGGTGTATTCACCCGCGGCAACGCTAGGAATCGTGAGAGTAAACTTCGTGGTGTCGGCGGTGTCTTGAGCCATCGCATCACTCCACATTTCCGTGCCGGCGGCATTGTAATAAACCATCTTTGGGAATTGCCAGCCCGTTGTGAAGTTGGTGATGGTGCAAACAAGGTTGATTGCTTTCCCGGCATCCGGATCATCCGGCTGTCCGCTGAAGGTCGAAGCGTAATCGATCTCGGTGGTCGTAACTGTAACCGCGGTCTCTTGGCTATCAGTATTCGTGGACTTATAACTCCAGTTGATCCCGTTCTTCGTGCCTAAGCAGGCCGTGACTTTGAAAGTCGCGTTCACAGGAACCGCTGCGATGACGACACTCCAAGAACCATCGGTGGCCTTGGTGAGGGCCGTTCCGGTGCTGAGGTTCGTCTTTGAATCCCAAATATAGACCACGACCCAATCGCTCAGTGTGATGTCGGTCGGAGTAATTTTGACCGTGATGTCGACCGTTTTAGAGATGTCGGGTTGGGTCGTAAAGGTGGCCGTGATGCCGATGTCCGCACTGCTTTCGACTGAGAGGGTCCGTGGCGAAGCCGAACTGCCTTCGGAGTTGATGTTGTTCCAACCGAAACTATCTTTGTTATCGACATAGATGTTGTACTTGTAATTGCTAATCTCGATATGAGTAAAACTGTGGTACCAAGTGCCGTCGGTGTCTTTGGTGAACTTATAAGTCGCCCAAGCCCCGCTGGTTCCGCCTAAAGCGGTTCCCATCCACACGGCATTTTGAGTATCGTCGACGGTGATACCCGCTACCGTCACGACTAATTTGAAGTCGACGTGTTCGTCGTCGACCGAAGTCGTAACCGTCGAAGAAGAGGAACTCGCTGGAGCGTTTGAGGAACTGCTCGATTTGACCGAGCTGCTATTGGATCCGCAAGCGGATAATCCTAAAGCCGCTAACGCGAGGATCGGAAGTAATGTTTTTGTTTTCATTGAGGTAATAACCCCTTTCTTTCTCGGCTCATTTGAAGTGCTGAGTCAATCGACTAGTGATGTGGCCCCCTTGAATTTGTGCCATTGTGTTCTTTGCGTTTACCCCCTGATCTTTGAATAAACCTGGAGCGAGCCCAGGGCCTTTCCGTTGTAGGAGAAGAGACCTTGATTCGACCAGCTGCAGAGCGATTGCTTATCGCCCCAACCGCAGAAAGCAGTCGCGGTCCATGCCCCTTCCCAATAGAAGACGCCAAAGCCATTGGAAATCGAAGCAACTTGAGCCATCGTGTCCCGAAGAATCGTGGCTTGGCCTTGAACGTTCACGTCATACCCGGAGACGGGTTTACAAGAAGAGGAAGTCGCGGAGAAACTGTTACCGCAGCGAGAATCCTCTTCGTAGGTGTAGCCGTAGGAAGTTTCGGCGAGACAAATCTTTTTGCCCGGGAACGCGGCGGACAAATAATCCATCGCGGTCTTGAGAATCTTCATCGTCGAAAAATGCCAGTAGGAATAGCCAGATAAACCAATGACGTCGTAATTCACGCTGGCGAAGTTATCGTAGATGGTCTTGATGTATTCATAAGCGGTCAAATTCTTGGCCATATGAATCATGCAAAGAATCGAGGTGTCGACCGCTTTGACCGCGTCGACGCCGGCTTTGATATAAGTGACGAGATTATCGGTCCCGATCTTGCCGGCTAAGCTTGAATCAAGCGCGCTCTTCTTGCTGATGTAATCGGGGTTCCCAGCGGTGTAGCTCGTGGAATCGGTCCCGGGTTTACTGAGAAGCATCCCCGCGATATTTTCGTTCCCGATCGAAACCATATCCGGTTTCGCCCCATTGCTGATCAAATGGCGAAGAACCGAGGTGGTGTAGTCGTTAATCGCGGTTTTTAATTGATAGACCGTGGTGAAATTCGCCCAAGCTTTCGGCATGACTTGATTGGTCGGATCCACCCAGAAATCGCTATAGTGAAAATCAATGAAGACCTTGAGGCCGAAGCGTTTGGCTTCGCGGGCCATCCAGGTCACATGGTCTAAGTCGCAGACTCCGCCACCATAGGGGGCGTAGCTGCCGTCGCTCAGTTTGATGTTGTGATTGTAGGGGTCGTTCCATAAACGGAACCGTGCCCAGTTCACGCCATTGTCTTTAAGGATACGGAAGAGGGATTCTTCGACCCCGTCCGCGTTATAGAATTTCTGGCCGGCATCATAGAGTTGCTTGCAGCTCGAGACATCCACGCCTTCGGCAAAGCTACTGGAGAGCCCCGAGATCGGCGATATCGTAACATCATTGAACCAGCCTTCGCTGCTCTCCGTCGCCGCGTGCTTCGAGGCGTAGGCCCGGTTCACGACTTTCACGGTGAGATTCAAGGTTTCGGTTCCGTTACTCATCGTTAAAGCGGTCGATGTGTTGGCCAAAGTCCCGCACACGGTATTCGCGGTTTCATCGATCTCAATGTCTTTCCCGCTATAGGTGTAGGTGATTTTGCCGCTTAAGCTCGGAAGAGCGACGTCTTTGTAGACGTTGCACTCCACCACGCTTGGAACGGATGAGGAACCCGGAAGACTCGAAGAAGAAATCGGCTCTTCGCTGGAGCTGGAAACGAGATTAACCCCGCAGCTGCAAAGCGGCACGACCAGTAAGAACAAGAATCCTTTTTTCATCCTTTGATCGCTCCTGCCGAAATGCCCGAGACGAAGAAACGCTGTAATCCGACGTAGAGGGCGACGGTCGGAATCGCGACGATGACGCAGCCCGCGGCGAAGGAGTTGAAGTACTTATTGATATTCATGGTGTCCATCCAGCCATAAAGGCCAACCGCGACGGTCTCATTCGCGCTGCCAGTGAGGACGAGGCCCGCCAAAATGTAGTCGGTCCAGGGAGCCATGAAGGCGATGAGAGCGGTATAGATGATGATCGGCTTGGCTAAGGGCAAGAATATCTGGAAGAAGATCCGCAATTGCGAAGCCCCGTCGAGCATGGCCGCTTCATCGATCTCTTTGCCGATCGTGTCGAAGTAGCCTTTGGAGGTAAAGAAACCTAAGCCCGCTCCGGCGACGTAGAAGAGAAGCAAAGACCAGATGTTATTGATGAGCCCCAGCATGTTCAAAATGAGATAAACCGCGATCATCGCCATGAAGCCCGGGAACATCCCGAGGATCAAAGAAATATTCATCAAGGCTTTCCGGCCTTTAAACCGGAACCGGGATAAAACAAACGCGGTGAGGATCGTGACGAAGGTGGTTGCGACGCAGTTCACGCAAGCGACGAGAACGGTATTGCCTAACCACTTCCCAAAGTCGGTCTTGGTGAAGAGGCCAGTATAGTTTGCGAAGCTCCAGGAGATGTTGAAATCGGGGTAAACATAGCCATTGCGGGAGTCGAAGGATTTAAGAACGATCCACACGACCGGCAAAATCCAAGCGATCACAAGAATGAAGGTGAGGGCATTGCTCCAAATCGCATCCCAAACCCGACCCGCTTTCTGCGAATTCTTTTTCTTAGAGCGGACGTTATCTTCGCTCCGGGCGGAAATTGTGTAAGCCATTACCGGAATTCCTCCTCGTTCTTATACGATGCGCTTCGCTGATAAACGATTAGGGAAACGCTGGCCGAGATGATAAACATCACGATGCCGATCGCGGCCCCGAAGTTGTAGTCATGAAGGTTTGAGCCCATCGTGATCTTGTAGAGCCAAGTAATGAGAATATCGGTCTCATCGGCCTTGCCGTCTTTCGATCCGGTCAGGAACCAAATGACGTTGAAGTTATTGATGTTCGAAACAAAGCTCGTGATGAGGCACGGGGTCGTCATATAAAGAATGTAAGGCAGAGTGATCTTATGGAAGACTTGGGAACGGGATGCCCCTTCGATCTTGGCGGCTTCGTAATAGTCCTGGGGGATGTTGATGAGCAAGCCCGACATCAGGAGCATGTAGTAAGGAATACCCACCCACATGTTGATGAGGATGATGAGGGTCTTGGCCCGCCATGGGGTTTCCCAGAACGGGATGAAATTATCTTGGCTTGAGATCCAGCCTTGATTTTGGAGCCAACTGATGTAGCCCCAAGATTTAAGCCATTGGTTGATGAGGCCGTTATCGGCGAACATCCGTTTCATCACGAGAAGCGAGACGAATTGAGGTAGGGCCATCGAGATAACGAGCAAGCTGCGGTAGATGATCTTCCCCTTGATGCATTTCTTATTGAGCAGCATCGCTAGGAAGAGGCCGCCGAAGTAGCAGGTGAAGGTCGCGAGGATCGCCCAGATCATCGTCCAAGAGAAGACGGTCAGCATCGCCTTTAAGTTTTCGGATTCCCCGAAGAGGCGCTTGAAGGTATTGAAGTTAACCCAGCTCAAATACTTGCCAAGGTTCGGGGCCGGGATGATGTTATCGGCATAGGCGGTGTTGCCCGAATAGTTGGTGAAGGCGACCAAAATCATGAAGACCAACGGGATGATGGTGAACGTGACCGCACCGAGCACCGGAACGATCAAAGCAGTCACATAAAATTTCTCGTTGATAATGAGGCTGGCTTCTTTCTTAAGGCCCGGTCCCTTTTTCGATTCATTATCTTCTTTCACGGCGAGTAAAGTCGCCCGTAAGGAGAGGAAATAAATGACCAAGAAAAGAACGACAAAGCAAAGCCCAAGAATACCATAGACCATCGAAGTCGAGGACATCACGCCGGTTTGATGCAGGGTGAGGAGTCCAAGGATATCGGAAGCCCCGCGATAGATCATGTAGAAGATGAAGAGAAGCTGGAGGCCAAAGTAAAGTAGGCCCTGCAGCATCCGCTCAAAGAAGAAGAGAGGGAAGCCGCACATGAACCAGCTGAGGGCGAGTAAGGTTTTCCCTTTCTTGCCGGAGCGATGCCATTGTTCATGGTAGGACTGGAAGAATCCTTCGCATTTTTTATAAAGCCCGACAAAGAAACGGGCGATGTAGGAGCCTTTCAGTTTCTGACCGGCATTGAGTTTCAAATTGTCCCCGGCGGATTTGCCAAGGTTGCCATACCAAGTCGCAAAGAAACCAAAGACGACAATGAGGAGAACTACCACCGCATCGGCCGCGTTCAATACGATGAAGCCATTGGTCAAAGAAACAATCAAATAAACCAATAAGGTCCCAAGGAGCCCATAGGCTAATAAGAAGCCAAGGCCGATCTCGATCTCGCCGATGAGCAAGGTCCCTAATCCCGCGAGAACGAGGTTAAGAACCATGCAGAATTTACGGTAAGGGGAGGCACCCGTGAACGCGTTTTCCCAATCTTGGAAAGGCAAAAGGAAATGAATTACCTTATTTTGGAAGTCGCTGTTGGCGGGGTTCTCCTTTAGGGGAGCCCGCTTCACGCTATTTTCGTTAGGATTCGGGGCCATGATCTTCCTTATTTCCCGGCCAGTTTATCTTCAATCGCCGCTAATCCCTTGGTCGCAATCGCCGTGGTCATACTGCCGCGGTTGTTGGTCCAGAAATCGGTGAAGGTCGATTGGGCCGGCGACCAATAGTTCGCCATGAGCGAAATCGAGGGCATCCGGCGCGAGAGAGCAAGCGAAGCGCCGAAGGTCTGGTCGACCACGCTCTCTTTAATCGTGGATTTGATATCGTCGGTGAATTCATCTTCAGCCAGAGACGGATAGTAATTCTTGGCATCGAGACGAGTCCATTGCGAATCGGCGTTCACCAAGAACTTGGCGAGATCCTGTGCGATCGAAGGATGAGTGCTGTAGGAGTTCACGCAATACGCTTTGTATCCCGAGAACGGCTTTAAAGCTTCGCCGCCTAAAGTCGGAAGCACCGCGGTCTTGATCGAGGAGCCGATCGTCTCCACCGCTTGCGCGTACATATAAGGAGAAGAGATGAAGCCCACGATGTCCTTACTCGCCATCGAGGCCAGCGCGTTATCCGGAGAAACGTCGATGAAGTTGGCGGCGTAATCGTTATAGAAACTCACGATGTTGTTAAGGGCTTTGGTCGTATGAAGATTCACGCTGGTCGAAATCGTTCCATCCTCACCAAATAGCACCGCGTCGGTGAGCAAACTCGACATATAGTAGCCGACCCCATCGTTGGTCGCGGTAATGCCTAACTTCTTCCCTGAAGTCTTCAGGGCTTCAAAGGAGGCCAGTTCAGTCGCGGTGATTTTGCTGGAGTCGTAGATGATGGTTTGCGATTCCGCGGTGATCGGATAGCCATAGAGGCTCTTGTTCCCGGTTGAAGAAACAACAGAGACAGCAAGTTGAGCATCTTCCGACATGTTGTTAGCAACATAATCAGAGTAGCTGATCGGGGCGATGACGCCGGCGGTAGCACCGGTGATGATGGTATCGTGAGTGACGGCGAGGACATCCGGTCCATTGCCGGTCGAGGCGACGGTCACGAGTTTCTCCATCGCGCTGCCTTCGGCTTGTTCGACCCAGTTGATCGTCACGGCCGGAGCGCCAGGATAGAGGCGTTTATATTCGGCCACGAAGTCGTCGCCGCGCGCCTTAAGCGTCGCGATATTCGATTGATCTTCCCAGACCGTGAGCGTGATGCCTGAGGCATCGCCGCTGCCGCCGCAAGCGGCAAGCAAGCTGACCGCGGTTAGCGCGAACAGCGTTCCTTTGAGTGCAGAATGTTTCATTGTCATTTACCTCCTTTAGGTAATTTCCATTCATATAAGCCGGGGAGAGCTTCCCCGTCATAACCAAAGAGACATTGGTTGGCCACTTCGTTCCGAGTGCCCGCGTGGGATTCGCCAGTGTAGGCCACTCCTTCTAAGGAAGACCAACTGGTCATCTTCTTGCCCGGGATCCAGAAGGGTTCCCAGTAGAAAAGGCCAAGGACGTGATGCTGTTTTGCTAAAGCAAGAAGTTTCTTTAAGAAGGCAACTTGGCCTTCGGAAGTGAGCGGCTCCGGTAAACGATACGGCAAGGCTTGGACCCGTTCCGGCGAAAGAACAAGTTTCGATTTGCCATCGGGATCCTTGATGTAATCGTCGAGGGTGAAGGCGTAGGAAGTCTCCATGATCATCACGGCTTTGCCATAACGGGACTCCATATCATCGATGTTGGCGAAAAGAGTATCAAATCCGCCATGCCAATAGGGGTAATAAGACATTCCGATGATGTCGTAGTCGACTTTCGCTAAAACCATCTGATCGAAGAACTCGCGATAGACCGCATTATCCTGGCTCCGTTCAAGATGAATGATGAGCTGGGCTTTGGGGAAGACCTTGCGCGCGTTCGCACTCATGATCTTGAGGATCTTCACGAGGTGATCGTAATGAGCGCGAGGCGAACCTTCGCCTAGATGGGCGTAAGGCCAAAGCATCCCATTCGTGATCTCATTGCCGAGTTGGATGTAGGCGGGACTCACACCATCGCGCTTTGAATCGCTAAATAAGCCATAGGTGTAATCGTTTACGGCATTTAAGAGCTCGGCTTCGTTTAACTTCTCCCAGCCTTTCGGCATCGTCTGCTTAGCCGGATCGGTCCAGAAATCGCTCATGTGAGGATCAAGGACGATCGAATAGCCTAAACCCATCGCCAACTTGGAGAGTTTGATGTAGTTCGCGTAATCGCAACCCCCGCCATGATAGGGTTTCCCTTCAAGGCTATAAGGATTCTTCCAGACTCGGATCCGAAGGTAATGGACCCCTTGGTCCGCCAAAAGCTTCAAGGGTTCGACGGGCTGGCCATGGGCAAAGTAACTCACGCCAGAGGCGAGAGTCTCAAAGTAGCCCGATGCGTCAATCCCGAGAATCATTTATAAGGTCCCTTTCTTATGCTTTTTGTATTTGATCTCGCCATTATCCGCGCCGAAATCCACCACGCGGTCATAGCGACGGCCATACTTCTCTTTCGTCACTTCGTTCATGGCCTTGACTTGCGCCTCAGTTCCATGAAAGCAGCAACGGATGCAGTAGTATTCCTTCTTCGCTTCGTCATAGAACATGTCCATGTCGATATCGCGCCGGAAGCAGTTCGGGCAGCGGTAATTCAGTTTTCCTTTTCGAGCTTGAGCCATGATTTCATGCTTCCTTTCTTTAACTTCTTCACCAAGGCGAGACGGTAGACTGGGCTGAAGGCGTGGCCTTCTTCGAAGTAGCCATAGTCGTTATCGCCTCCGACCGAGACGATCGTATGAACGTCCGGGATCTTGGCTAAGACCGTTTCCGCCTGATCGACTTTCGCCGTCCGGCATTGATAAGCGAATTGGATTTCTTCTTTGGCGCTAGGAGCGATCGCCGCGAGAGTGATTTTCGTCATGTCGCTTTGATACTCCGTCGTGCCAAAGGCCCCAACCATGTATTCCTCGAAGGTGACTTCCGCGCCTTTCAGGTCATTCAGAATCTTGCGTTCAAAGGCAATACGACCGCTGCCTTTTTCAAAGGTGATGATCGATTGGACTTTGACCTTGAGAGCAGCGAATTCCACCACCACGGGGTCGACGGTTATGACCGTGTTGCCAGCAGCGTCTTGGGTGCAAGTGGCTTTGGTTCTTTCGAGCGCAAGGTCCACTTCCTCACCTTGATACGAGAGCTTGCAGGACTTGATAGTCCCCGCGCCCGCATAGTGGGTGAAATAGCCCGCCCGGTAGTTGGCTTGAATCAGATACGGATAGGAGCAATCGTAGATGTGATCGGTTCCAATACCGACCGGATAATCGAGGCGAGCGACATACGGCCGTAAGTCGATGAGGGCGCCTCCTTCATTGAAGTCGAGGCAGGCTCTTAAATAAGGATCGCTGTACCAGAAGATTTCCTTTTCCGACCCATAGAGGATGTCCTTCCATAAGGCTCGCTCCGGTTCTTCGTAGCTCTTTCTAGAACGGTAAAAGTCAGCGAATTCCGCCATCGTCATATCGATGAGTTTGCCTTCTTTTTTGAGTTGGCCATAGTAGGCCATCGCTTCGGCATAACTCTTCTTTAAGAGAGGATAAGGCGCTTCCCAGCGGCCGGCTTTATTCATCCAGCCCGGCCCGACGAACATCATGTTGTAGCTAAAACCATCGTTATATTTAGCAAGGTGGCGATACTCATCGATCAAATTGAAGAGATAGGGGAAATCGCCATTTTCATAGACGAGGCCCCGCAAGACGTTTTGCGGATGGGTTCCAAAATTGGAGCCATTGCCATCGTAGCAAGCCAAAAGGTCACGGCTAAGATGAGGAATCGCGACGATGCCAGCATCGTCATTCGCCCCATAGGCCGGGCAATGGGAATTGGTCTTCGACGGAATCCATGGCGCCCAAGGTCCGCCATCGAGGAAGGTGTACCAAGAATTGTTACAAGTATGATAGGCTTTCGGCCCTTCTTCCCAGCAAGTCGCCACCGCGCAGACGACTGCGGGGTATTTCGCCTTGATGTAGTTGATCGTGAAAGCATCAAGGAAATAGGATGAGGTCGATTTCGGATAGAAGCCGAATTTCTCATGAAAGAGGCCGAACACATCATCGACGATCGACTTCTTGTCGGCTTCGGAGAACATCCAAATGCAAAAATCTTTCGTCTTATATTTGTCACGGAATTGTTGGCAGGGTAATCCTAATAAGGAGCAGCCGATTTCGTCGCCATAAACTTCGTGATCATGCTTCGCAATCGCCACCGCTTCGTCGTTAAACAAGGAAGCGTAGGTCATTTGAATCGTGGTCTTGAGGCCATTCTTGTGAGCGAGTTCCTGCTGGGTCTTAAAGATATCGAGGGATTCGCCAAGAAGCTGCTTCGAGGCGATGTTCTCTTTCTTTCCATGCTGAGTCAGTTTCTCAGCGTATTCCGGCGCCATCTCGGGCCGGTGAATAATGTTGACGGCAAACACGTTTTTCATAATTTAATCCTTTGTAACCAATGACCAATCATCGTTATGGCCCCACGCGCCGGCTTTGGCGGCACCCCGGATCCCAACGACGACATCGCTCGCGGCGGTTAAGGTGAATTCGATCGTGGCTAATTTGTAGTGATCAGGCACGCCCCAGCCATCGATGACGTTCTTCATATCGACGGTGAGTTCGTCGCTGCCACTAGGCTGGCAGTAGACGTCAAGTTGAGTATGGGCAATCTTGCTCGGGGCAATTCCCATGATGTAGGTCGCTAAGACATACGTTCCCGCCGGTAAGGATTTCACCGTCTGCGAGACATTGAAGGTGAAGTCTTTCGAACCATGGTACCAGTTGAGATCAGTCGTGCCGGAACGGACATCCTTTTTCCGGTCGAGTTTCGCAACCTTATCTCCACTCGGAGTCGAGGAGTTCAAAACCCAGGGGCTCTTGATCGAATCGGTTTCGCCTTGGTTCTCAAAGCCCGGATCGACAATGAAGTTCTCGATGCAAATCGCAACCACACTCACGGAATATTTGCCATCCACGGTCGCACTGATGGTATACGTGCCTTTCTTTTTGACTTGGTCGGCCGCTCCCGTAGGATAAGTCGCGTCAAAGGCCCGAATCGCTTGATAATTGGTTTCGCATTGTAAAGTCGAGGGCAAGGTTTCGTTCGCGGCAATATTGAGGGTGATTGATTCGCTCGCGTTCCGAGCTTTCGTCGAAGTTTCCGCGACTTCGTTATAGCCGTCCCGGACTTTTCCAAACACCTGCAAGGATGAAAGCGCCTTACCCGTGTAGCTGAATAAACCCTGGTTGGCCCATGTATCTAAGCCATCGGTGTAGTCGCTGCTGCTGCTATCGCTGCCGGTATATTTGTAGCTTTGACCATAAGAGGTGGCCCAGCCAACATCGCTCGACACCGGAAGCCAACCCGGCTCCCAATAGAAGACCCCCAATCCCTTTTGATCGGGGACATTCGCGAGGACGTTGATAACGTCCCGAATCGCCGTCGCCTGAGCTTGCTCGGAAGTGAGGTAACCTCCGACGTCCTCATCTTCGGCGGTGTATTGGTTCGCGGTGTAGGAATTGTAGTCGGTGGTGTAGCCCCAACTGGTCTCGCAGACCATGACCGGTTTACCCGTCACTTTGGAAACGTTATCTAACGAAGATTGCAAGGCGGTTAAGGACCCGGCCAGCGCCTGATAGAACGACGCGCCGATGATGTCGTAATTAACCTTGCGGGAATCCATCGCGGTAAAGAAGGTTTCAAATTCCGCCTTGTTTCCGCCATTAGCGAGGTGGATCACCGTTTTGCAGTTCGAGTTGACCGATTTGGCTCCTTCGATGCCGGCGCTAAGGACCTTGGCCACATAATCGAAGGAAGTCGAAGTGTTGTTCCAGTCGATCGAGTAACCGCAGATGCCATTATTGATTTCGTTTCCAACTTGAATCGCATCGACGCTCACGCCCGCATCCTTGAAATTCTGGAGGGTCGTCGCAGTAAAGGATTTCACCGCGGCCGGAATGTCAGTGTTCGCCGGATTCTTATAGTCGAAGCTCTGCCAGGCTTTCGGGCATTGTTGATAGTCCGGATCGGCCCAGAAATCACTGTAATGGAAGTCGATCATGACATTGAGGCCCGCCGCTTTGGCGCGTTTCGCCATCGCCAAATCGACATCGTAATTGTTGTCGCCACCACCGTATTTATGTTTGCCAACTTTGCGGACCGGATCGTTCCAAAGGCGGAAGCGAGCGAAGTTCACTCCGTTGTCTCGCAAGATCTCGAAGATGTCTTGCTGCTGACCGGCCGCGTTATAGTAAACGCCCCCGGCTTGTTCGACGTCGTAGACCATCGACGCATCCACGCCCATCGCGAAATCCTTGCGAAGTTCGATATCGGTCTTCTTCACCTTGAGGCTAGCATAATCATGAGCCTCGGAATTGGTTTTGCTCCCAATCGAAGAAGCGCTATTGCTCGTATAGGAGAAATAGCCACCACTCGAGGTGGTTGATCCGCAGCCCGCTAAGACGGTCGCGGCCAAAACGCTAATCGCGAAGACGCCTAAATTCTTTTTCATTTCTTTTCTCCTTTGGTTTCGGAATATTGGAGGGGTGAAACCCCATAATATTTATGGAAGGCATTGCTGAAGTGAAGCTGGTTAGGATAAGCCACCATCTTCGCGACTTCTTTGATCTTGTATTGATGAGTCGAAAGCAAAACCGCCGCTTGCTCCATCCGCACTTGAATCAGATATTTCTTCGGAGAGGAATTTTCGACCTCGCGGAAGATGTTGGCGAGGTAGTTCGGCGAAACGCCAACGGACTTTGCGATATCGCCCGCGGAAATATCGAAGGCATAGTTGTTGTGGATGAACTCTTTAGCCGACTCCACATGGCGCTTCTTCGCATCGACTTCCGGCGTGACTTTCAAATGGGTTGAGATCAATTCGCCAAAAAGCTGATAAGCATAGCCCAAGGCCGTTAAATCGAATACACCCTTGGCCCGTTTTTCGTTTTCGACCGCTTCAAAGAACGGTTTAAGTTTCCGATCGGGGTCGTTATAAATCGGCGAACTCGAAGAAAGACCGGCCAAGCCAAGGAAACGGGCGGCGTTGCTGCCCGAAAAGCCGAGCCAAACATAGGACCACGGATCGTTCGGATCCGGTTTGTAGAAAGGTTTATCCCCGGGAGCGATATAGAAGATTTGGCCCGCGTGGAGGTTATACGTCACGCCCTTATATTCGAGCGTGCCTTTTCCTGTCTCAATATAGTGAAAAAGATGATAGGTCTTTGGGGTATAGGAGAAGATCTTATCGGGAACGCATACTTCACGACCAGCTTCATGAAGCGAAAGCTCCACATATTTGGTCGCGTCACTGATTCGATCCATGCTCTTTCCCCCTTAGGTAAGCGCTTACATCTCACCTAAATCATATCGTCACAAAGTGTGGTTTCAACATATCTCGGCATATCGTGATGAGATTTGTGTATATATTTAAAAGTTTACGCTCCTGATGAAAAAGAAACATGAGTTTATTGAATATCGAATGCAAAGAAGAAAATGAGTTTTTTAGCGATTTATTAAGATTGTTTGGGGATAATTGGGCATGGTATCGTATAAATTAAAGCGTTGTTTTCTGCATACTTTTGAACGTTCGATTTTCGAATACCCCTTCTGAAAAGACGGTAAAGAGGGCGGCGGATTAGGAAAAACGCTAGAATAACAACAATGAAAATCAACAAGAAACTTGTCGTCACGATCAACGGTTTCCCCCAGAAGATCCATCTTTGGGGCACTAACCCCAATAATCCGATCATTCTTTTTATCCACGGTGGACCCGGCAATCCTTTCCGTCATCAAATTCGGAAACATCTCCTTCCCTTAACCGACGCTTATACTCTTGCCGCTTATGACCAGCGGGGCGCGGGCGGCTCCTATCGAAAGATGGATCCGAAAGACCTTCATCCCGAAGATTACGTGAAAGATATCGAAGGCTGGGCGGAATGGCTCTGCGGCCGTTACCACCAAAAACAGGTCTATCTCGTTGGGGAATCCTGGGGCTCTTTCATCGGAAGCATTGCTCTTCTAGATAAGCCTGAGCTCTTCAAAGCTTATATCGGCTATGGTCAAGTCGTCGATATGAAAGCCGCCCTCAAAATTGAGTATGATGAAACTCTCGCCTCCGTGCGCGCGCAAGGATTAAAGGATAAAGAAGAGAAGCTTTTGGCGATTGGGGAACCGGTCGATGGGGATTTCAAGGCCAAGAACGGACTCGGGATCTTTTATCCGATAATGTACCAAACCCTCGAAGACGCTAACCTCCCTTCCTTCATGAAACGGGAGATCTTGCCCTTCTATTTCTCCATCGAGTATTCGTTCAAAGACAAAATCGGGTGGGCCAAAGGCAAAGAGCTTTTGGATGCCTCTCGCCCGTATTGGGGCGAGAACATGCCTTCGCTTTATGACTTCCATGATTTTAAACTTCATTACCAAATGCCCTATTACGTTTTCCAAGGCCATGATGACTTCATTTGCCCCTGGCAGCAGATCCCGGAATATCTCGACCGACTAACCGCGCCAAAGAAAGGCTATCTCTTCATCGAAAAGGGTCGGCATACTTGGCCGTTCGATTATCCTGAAAGGTTCATGGAAGAGCTGCGAAAGGTCTTCCGGTAAATGAAAGAGGTTAGGCCGCAAACCTAACCTCTTTTTTTGCAAAAGCCCATTATTTCAGGTGTTCTTGGCGCCACTTGCAAGCCGCGGTGACCACCGCTTTATCGCTATCGTGCGAGATCACGCGCATCGCATCGGCCGGGGCGAGCCAATAGATATCGGAGACTTCTTCAGGCTGGCAAACCGTTCGCTCGCTCATCGACTCGGCCAAGAAGAAAACCACCCGTTTTGCCACCCCGGGTTTCGGTGAATAATCCGTCACGCTGATAAAGCCCGGAATGAACTTTACGGCGAGGCCAGTTTCTTCTTTGATTTCTCTTCGGGCGGTATCGAGTTCATCCTTGTCGCAAGCTTCGACGTGGCCTTTCGGAATCGAATAATGGCCCTTCTTCATGTGTTCGATCAAAACCTTGCCTTGATGGAAGACCACTGCCCCACAGGATTTCTCTTGTTTGCCTAAAAGGTTGGCAAGCAGATCGATTTCATCTTCGCCAAGGCCGATGATCTCGCAATATTTTTCGGCGGATTCATAACGGGATTTAAATAACGTTTCGACGTCGCGGAGAAAGCGAACGTCCGGGGTCAAGACTGCCGCGGGGAAATCGGGATAAGCGGCTTTGGTACGTTTCGTTAACTCTTCTAACAAAGGGAAAGACATCATATAGTCCGCGTTGATGTCTTCAAAGGGAACACCATTCAGCATCAATAGGACCATTACAAACGATCCGGTCCGATCTTTGCCAGCTGTGCAATGGATCACGCAAGGCTTCTTCGCGTGCATTAAGGCTTGGAAAATCTTCCGGGCGGAATAAGGATCTTCGAGCATTTCGAGATAACTCGCGACCATGTCGTCTCGCGAGGTCGGAACCCTCCCGTTGCCATTCACCGGGAGCAGGATATTCTCAAAGCGAGGGTCGCCCATCGTCTTGTCTGGCAATTCTTTTTTCGCTTTATCGTCGCGAAGATCAATGATGGTCTTCACTCCTAAAGCGGCTAGTTTATCTAAATCCTTCGGGGTTGCATCCGCCAAGCTCCCGGAGCGGTAGATCACATTAAAGGAAGTCTCGCCATAGGAGGTTGCATAGCCGCCTAAGTCCCGGAAGTTTTCGATTTTATCAAAAGGAACACGTTTCAACATTTGCCCTTTATCTTAAACGTATTACCCGGTTCCAACAATAAAAAAGACGAGCCCATGTTGGTATGGACCCGTCTTAATTCTGGAATCGTTATTTCTTTGCCGGTTCCGGCTGTTTGCCTTTAAGCAAATCGCGGATTTGGGTAAGAAGTTCGTCGGTCGTCGGTTTCGGTGCGCCAACAACAACCGGTGCCGGTCTCTCTTCGGGATGCTTCTTGTAATATTCTTCTTTGGCTTGCGCTTCGAGCTCGGCCCGTTTGGCCGCGATGCCCGCCGCGATCTTCACAATGAGGAATAAGACAAGGGCGATGATAAGGAACGAAATGATCGCATTGATGAAGGTGCCCCAGTCGATGCTGGCCGATCCATTGAAGACATAAGTCGTTCCATGGAGGGTGTACTTGCTGGCAATCGCAGTCTTCTGAGCTTCAATAACCGCTACCGAGGAACCATCGGTGTCGCCATACGTCTTAATCGCTAAGGCTTTGGCTAAGGCCTGAAGGTCGGCCGCTTCAAAGGTTTGGCCTAAACTCGCGGTGCCGCCAGCGGCCGCAGTCACGCTGAGGCCTTTGTCGAGGCCTTCTTGCCCAGCATTGACCGCCGGGAGAACGGTAACAAGTCCTTTTAAGCCACCCGGAACTGCCCAGGTCGCCAGACTTAATAAGATGTTAACCAACGCGGTGACGATTGCACCGAACGCGCCGCCGATGATAACGCCGACGGCCATGTCGAGGACATTGCCCCGCGTGATGAAGGCCTTGAACTCACCAACGAGTTTCTCGCCCTTCTTAGTCGCTTTCTTCTTGTCAATTTTTTCAGCCATATTAGGCCTCCTAAAACAGGCATATTCTATCGCGCGCGGATGAAAAGTGGAATAAACAATAGATATCTTTCGACTAAATGAGGTTTATAATACGCGCATGCTAAACATCCCTATTTACGCTTCTTTATTCTTCGATTGGTTCTCATTGGCTTATATTTTGTTGATTCTCATTTGCACGGGAATTGGCTTATGGAAAGGCGTTGGAAAGATGCTGCCGCGTCTCGCGATTATGATCGTCGCAGCCATCGCAGCGTTTTATCTTTGCAAAATCGTCGGGGGATGGTTTGAACAAGGAACCACTTGGGACGAAAGCTTGGCCAGTTGGATTCACGATCGGATCAAAGATAAGGATCCAGCCGCGGTAAATGAGGACCCCGTCGTGGCTTTAACCGAAGATCTTTTCCGCAATTACATTAAGTTACCGGACGCCCTATGGAATCCGTTCTGGGCGGCCCTCAGCAAGAACATTCCTTCCACCGGAACCGACAATCCGGCCCGAATCATCGGCGTTACCCTTTCGCACTTCGTCTTCATCGCCGGCGGCTTTGCCTTAGTCTTCTTAGTGGTATTCTTACTCGGTTTCACCACCCTTTGGATCATCGAAGGGGTGCGGAAAAAAGCCGGCAAGGCCAAACCGTCTTGGCTTTCGCGTGGCTTAGGCGCGGGCGTAGGCTTGCTCGTCGCGATCGTTTTGATCTATTGCTGCTCTTTAGGGATCGATATCTTGGCCTCGGCCCAGTTACCGGGGGCGAGCAATCACGCCGACGTCGCCGAATACCTCCATCTGAGCGATCCGAATTATTGGAGCTTGGCGAAATGGCTCTGCAATCAGACCGGTCTTTATGATCAGCTGATGAAATTCCTTAAGATCACCGCTTCGAGTTCAACCGCAAGCACCGCTTCGGCGGTCAGTTCGGCTTTAAGTTCCGGTAGCGGAACCCTCTCCACGTCCTCCTCGCTTTCTTAATTCGCTCGCCTTATGATTAAGGCATGAAGATCCTCGTCATGAGTTTTGATGACGGCACCATTTATGACCGTCAGGTTATTGCGTTACTCCGAAAATACAAAATGAAGGCCACCTTCAACCTCAATTCGGGGCTCGATGGTTACATCTGGTATTTGGGCGATCGTCCGATCGAACGCCTCGTCTTGAAAGACAACGTTTCTTTATATAAAGGAATGGAAGTGGCGTCCCACTCGGTCAACCATCCGCATTTAAGCGAACTCACCTGGGATGAGATCGGTTATCAGATTGGAAAAGACAAGGAAAACCTCGAAGGAATTTTTAAGCGTCCCGTCACGGCATTTGCCGTCCCGTTTAGTGACTATGACGAACGGACGATTCAAGTGCTGGAACGCCTCGGTTTTACCTCGTTCCGGGTCGATTCGAATAATCAGGATTTTGCCTTCCCGAAAAACAATCTGCAGATCGGAATCAACGCCGATACGGAATACGATGACCAAGGCGATTCAATCACCCGTTTCATCAAAGATAAAAGCAAAGACGCGCTCTATGTTTTCGCCGGCCACAGCTACGATTTCGAAGTTCATGGAACCTGGGATCATTTCGAAGCATTTTTGAAGCGGATCAAAGCTCACCCTGAAATCAAAGTCATGACGATGTCCGCGATGGTAAAACACCATTACCGAATCGGTTAATTCTTGCCCCTTCCGAGGGGTTTTCTTTTTTCTTTGTCACTGTCCAAAAAAGTAGGGAGGGTTTTACCCTCCTTTTTTGTTAACTCATCCTTGGCCTTTTGAAGATTCCTTTGGTCACCTCGGAAGTTTCTTATTTCTTGTTTTTGAAACGAGTTGTCAAATCATCTTTTTTTCGGCCGAAGTAATCCCCTTTGCTTTTTCTTTGCGGGTGTTTATTATAGTTCCCGCAAGGATTCAACAAAGGGTCCTCATCCGACGTCGCCATAAATAATGTCCATGGTTCAAGAAGCAGTGTTTTTTGAACCCCCGCTTATTCTTACGCGCCGTCGCTATAAACCCAGTTAGGAGGGTTGCCTATGCTTACCGTCACCAAACGCGATGGATCGAAAGTCCCGTTCGATCTCACCAAAATCGAGAGTGCCATTGAACGCGCTTTCGTCGCCGAGCACACCGAGATCACCAAAGAGATCATCGAACTGCTTTCTTTACGGGTCACTGCCGATTTCAATAAAAAGATTAAGGACGATACGATCGGAGTCGAGGACATCCAAGACTCGGTCGAAATCGTTTTGATCCAGGCGGGTTACATCGAAGTCGCCCGCAGCTACATGGATTATCGGAAACGCCATGAAGCGCTCCGTCAGGTCAAATCGACCAATCTCGATTTCAAGAACGTGGTGGATAGCTATCTCCACGTCTCGGACTGGCGGGTCAAAGAGAACTCGACCGTCACCTATTCGGTCGGAGGTCTTATTCTTTCTAACTCCGGCGCCGTCACGGCCAACTATTGGCTCAGCGAGATCTACGATAAAGAAATCGCCGATGCTCACCGCAACGCCGACATGCACATTCACGATCTTTCGATGCTGACCGGCTACTGCGCTGGCTGGTCGCTTAAACAACTGATTAAAGAAGGTTTAGGCGGCGTCCCGGGCAAGATCACTTCTTCTCCGGCGAAGCACCTCATGACCCTCTGCAACCAGATGGTCAACTTCTTAGGCATCATGCAGAACGAATGGGCCGGCGCGCAAGCCTTCTCTTCGTTCGACACCTATTTGGCTCCGTTCGTGAAGGCAGATAACCTCACCTACAAAGAGGTCAAACAAGCGATTCAATCGTTCATCTATGGCGTGAATACCCCGTCCCGTTGGGGCACACAGGCTCCGTTTACCAACGTCACCCTCGACTGGACCGTCCCGAATGATATGGCTGAATTAAACGCGATCGTCGGCGGCAAAGAAATGCCGTTCAAGTACAAGGATTGCGCTAAAGAGATGGCCATGGTCAACAAAGCCTTCATCGAAACGATGATCGAAGGCGATGCCAATGGCCGCGGATTCCAATATCCGATTCCGACCTATTCGATCACCAAGAACTTCGACTGGTCCGAGACCGAGAACAACCGTCTTCTCTTCGAGATGGCGGCCAAATACGGCACCCCGTACTTCAGCAACTACATCAACTCGGACATGGAGCCTTCGGACGTTCGTTCGATGTGCTGCCGGCTCCGGCTCGATCTCCGGGAACTCCGAAAGAAATCGGGCGGATTCTTCGGAAGCGGCGAATCGACCGGTTCCATCGGCGTCGTCACGCTCAATATGCCGCGTCTAGCCTACTTAGCGACCGATAAAGCCGACTTCTACGTCCGGCTCGATCACCTCATGGACATCGCGGCTCGCAGCCTCGACGTCAAACGGAAGACCATCAGCAAGCTTCTTGATGCGGGCTTATATCCTTATACCCATCACTATCTTGGCTCCTTCAAGAACCACTTCTCGACGATCGGCCTCGTTGGGATGAACGAAGCCTGCCTTAACGCCCGTTGGATCAAACAAGATCTGACCCACGCCGAGGCCCAGGCCTTCACCACCGAAGTCCTCAATCACATGCGGACTCGCCTCTCCGACTATCAGGAACAATATGGCGACCTCTTCAACCTCGAGGCCACTCCGGCCGAATCGACCGCTTACCGTTTAGCCAAGCATGATAAGGAAAAGTATCCCGACATCATCACCGCGGCTAAAGAAGGTGGCGATCCCTTCTACACCAATAGCTCCCACCTCCCGGTCGGCTACACCGAGGACATCTTCCAAGCCCTCGATATCGAAGATAAGTTCCAGACGCTTTATACCTCTGGCACCGTCTTCCACGCCTTCCTTGGACAGCGTTTACCGAACTGGCAGAGCTGCATGAAGCTCGTCCGCAAGATCGCGGAGAACTACAAGCTCCCCTACTACACGATGAGCCCGACCTACAGCGTTTGCCA
>MVZL01000002.1 GCA_002068375.1 Tenericutes bacterium ADurb.BinA155 | reverse complement strand
CAGTTTCTGAGTCGTGGCGAAACCAAACTTGCCGTTATAGACGCCGCAGGCGATGATCGACTGCGAATCGGCGACTTTGTAGTTATCGATCTCGTGATGGAACAGTTTGATCGTGAGGGAATCGGAACGGCTGATTTGAATCTGGCTTTCCGTGATTCCTTTGGACTTGGCTAATTCAAAGAATGCATCGTATTTCATTCCAATTTTCCTCCGCGACCACCGACGGTGATCTCTTTGATTCGGATCGTAGGCTGGCCGACGTTCACCGGAATGCTGCCGGATAAGGATCCGCACATCCCTTGGCCGAGCGCGACATTATCGGCGACCCGGTCAATGTTCATGAGAACTTCTTTGCCGGAACCAATCAAGGTGCAGCCCTTCACCGGTTCGCAGATTTTGCCATCACGAATGATGTAGGCTTCGGAAGCGCTGAAGTTGAATTCACCAGTGGTGGGTTCGACCGAACCGCCGCCGAAGTTGGCGACGTAAATGCCGAGCTTCGTATCCTTAATGATATCTTCGGCTTTGTCTTTGCCCGGAGCGATATAGGTGTTGCTCATCCGGGAAGTCGGCTCATAGCGATAGGACTCGCGGCGCGAGCAGCCATTCGCTTCCATCTTGAGGCGACGGCTATTGAACTTATCGACCAAGAAGCCGACGCAAATGCCGTCTTTGATCAATTGATTCTTTTGAGTGAGATGACCTTCGGAGTCGATGTTGTTCGAACCCCATTCATTGGGCATCGTGCCATCATCGAAAGCGGAGACGATCGGATTCGCGATTTGCTGGCCAATCGAATCGGAGAAGACGCTGAGGTGCTTCGCGGTAGCGGTGGCTTCGAGCGAGTGCCCACAGGCCTCGTGGAAGATAACGCCACCCCAACCATTCGCGATCACGACCGGGAAACGGCCCGAGGGGCATTCCTTGGCGGTGAGCATCATGATGGCTTTCTCGCCAACGTCTTTGGCTTTGGCCTTGTAATCGAGAACGTTCTTAAACCAATTGAAGTCGGCGAAACGGCCAGGCCCGGCAAAGGCGTTTTCGATTTGACCCTGCTCCGAAGCAGCGACGGCCACATCGATGACCCGACCCCGCTCTTCGCTATTTTCATAGAGTTTCGCGACGGGTCCTTCGGCCGCATAGATCTCAATCTGTTTGAGATTGCTGATCAAATAGTTTTGGACTCGGACAATCCGAGGATCGACACTCGAGGTGATTTGATACCATTCCTTGAGGTAGTTGATTTTCTCTTGGACCGGGATGTCCTTGTAATGGACTTGGAGCTTATTGATTTCCTTCACGTGTTCCTTTTCGATCGAAGCCACCGTGATTACTCTTTGTCCTTCAAAAGCTCCGGCGAGTTTGCTCGCGAGAGCTAACAAACTCTTCGCCCGAAGATCGCTCGTATAGCCATAGACACTACGCAGACCTTTTAGAATTCGAATGCCAGCCCCGTAAGATTCGGGACCGCCGCACGACTCGACCTTGCCATTTTCAAGCATGACAACATCGCTGTCGTTTTGTTCCGCATAGATCTCGGCGTAGTCCCCACCAGTGGCGAGGGCGGCGTTAAGAACTTGCAGAGCCAATGATTTAGAAATCATTGTGATGCCTCCTTTTTCTAAGTGCGGGTGCATATTAGCACGGATATCGGTTTTATTCACTTAGAGATGCTGGAAGTTTAAGATAAAGGGGATGGATTATCGAGCAACGATTGGTCGCGTAAACGAAAGTTGGCGGGCTTTGGCCCCGAACTTAGACAAGGCGGCTTTGAAACACATCGGGGACAAAGAGGACAAAAACGGAGTGCTTTTAGGTTGCTTCACCCCCAGCTATTACAAGAGGGGCAAGCTCATTCAAAGCGGCGAAGTCCTTTACGCCTATGTCTTCAAAGCGTTCCGCCAAGATCAAGACGAAAGTCAAATCCGTTTCCCAACCTGGTTGCTCTTTTCGCCCGCCAAAGACTTTGAGGCCGACCCGATGCAGCTGAAGCCGATCGCGGACCATCTTTTAGCGTTAGCCCACGAGGAAAAGCCAGCGCCGGAATTCAAAAAGCTTTCGTACGCCATCAGCGATAATTTCGCGGATGCCTCTTATTTGGAACTTCCAGTTGCCTTAACGGGAGGCAAGCTTGTTTACCTGTCGATCATCTATTGTCGGACCCACACGATGCCGAGTTTTCACCTTGGCCTCAATTTGATTTTGGCGAACCAAGCCATCAGCAAGGAAGTCCTCTATCTTCCCGCTGAATATTGGGACAAAGAATGGGCGAGTTTCTACGAACCCCTCGGCAAATAAAGGAGGATTTATGGCCCAATTGCTTTATCAAGGACATTCTTCATTCCGTTTAACGACCGCGTCAGGGAAAGTGATCTACATTGATCCTTTCGCCGGGGAAGGCTACAAACCGATTGCGGATCTCATTTTGATCACCCATGAGCATTACGACCATAACGACGTCAGCAAAGTTCCGATGAGCGAGCGGACAATCATCATCCGAGCCAAGGATGGACTTAATGGGGGCGTGTATCGGAATTTCGATTATTTCGGTCTCCATATTCAGGCGGTTCCGGCCTATAACGAACATCATGACCGCTCCCAATGCGTGGGTTACCTCGTCGATGCCGAAGGGGTCCGGCTCTATTTTGCCGGCGATACCAGCTACACCGATTACATGCCGACCCTAGGAAAAATGGGGATCGATTATGCGATGCTTCCGATCGATGGGATCTTCAACATGGGCCCGGAAGAAGCGACTCGCTGCTCCGCGATCATTAACCCGCGGCACTTGCTTCCGATTCACCAAAAACCCGGGATGCTCTGGGATTATCACCAATGCATGAAAGTGACCTCACCGGTGGCAATGCTGGTGAAACCCGGCGAGACGATCACCCTGATCCACGGCTAGGATTTTTTGCTTGTAACCCTTAAGGGTTCCGTGTATTGTATTAACCGAACTCTCTGTGCGGCTATAAGCCGTACGGCGAAAGGAGTATTGGAACATGAAAAAGGACATCCATCCGGCGTATCACAAATGCACCGTGACCTGCGTCAGCTGCGGCGCGACCTTCGAGACCGGCTCGACTCTTGATGAAATCAAGGTTGATACCTGCTCGAACTGCCACCCCTTCTACACTGGCAAACAACGCAATGTTGCTAACGACGGCCGCATCGACCGCTTCAACAAGAAGCTTGCCAAAGTCCAAGAGAAGAAAGCTTAAGGAAAACCTAAGCGTTCAATGCTAAAATAAGCCGCGTATAAAGCGCGGCTTTATTTTTTCCCAAAACAGGAGGCACCATTCGCCATGACTGCACAAAAGAAGTTCTATATTACGACCCCGATTTATTATCCGAGCGCTTCACCCCACTTGGGCCATGCCTATTGCACGACGATGTGCGATATCATCGCCCGCGGCAAAAGGATGCGCGGATTCGATACGTATTTTTTGACCGGGCTCGATGAGCATGGTGAAAAGATCGAAGACAATGCCGAGGCCGCTGGGGTTACCCCTCAGGCTTTCGTCGATGGCGTGGCCGTCAAATTCTTGAACCTTTGGAAGCTGATGCACATCTCGAACGACGACTTCATCCGGACGACCCAACCTCGCCACTATGAAACCGTTCAAAAGATTTTCAGCCGTTTCCTCGAACAAAAAGACGTCTATTTGAGCGCCTATAAAGGCTGGTATTGCGTCCACGAAGAATCCTATTGGACCGAGACCCAAGTCGGGCCGAACCATCTTTGCCCCGAATGCGGACGTCCCGTTGTCGAAAAGGAAGAGCCGGCCTATTTCTTCCATTGCGATCATTATGTCGCCGATCTCCTTGATTACTATGAACGGAATCCGAAGTTTATCACCCCCGAAGGCCGCAAGGCCGAGATGATCAATAACTTCATTAAACCGGGCTTAGGCGATCTTTGCGTGAGCCGGACCACCTTTGACTGGGGAATCCCCGTGAAAGAAGCTCAGGGTCACGTCGTTTATGTTTGGCTCGATGCTCTCACGAACTACATCACGGCCCTAGGATATCTTCAAAAGGACGATAGCCTCTTCCAAAAATTCTGGCAGGATCCGAATACCGAAATCGTGCACGTGATCGGAGCCGACATCACGCGGTTCCACACCATCTATTGGCCGATGTTCTTGCAAGCGTTAGGTTTACGGAAACCGAGCCGCGTTTTCGTCCATGGTCTCATGATGATGAAGGACGGCAAGATGAGTAAGAGCAAAGGCAATACCGTCTATGCGGAACCTCTCGTGGCCCGCTATGGCGTCGACGCGGTTCGTTATTATTTGGCGACCGAGATCATCTTTGGGCAGGATGGTCGTTTTACCCCCGAAGATTTCGTGAAACGAATCAATACCGATTTGGCCAATAACCTTGGGAACCTTTTGAATCGGACCGTCTCAATGATCGCGAAATATTACGATGGCGTGATCCCGGCCTACGAAGGCGAGCTGAATCCGCTCGATCAGGGTTTAAGAGATGCGGCCGAAAAAGCGATCAAGGCTTATGAAGCCCTAAGCGACGATCTCCAAGTGACCGAGGCTTATGCCGCGGTGATGGACTTAGTTGGGGCTGCCAATAAGTACATCGAACAAAGCGCCCCTTGGGCCTTAGCGAAGGATCCCGCGAAAGCTAAGGACCTTGCGAGTTGCATGGCTCACCTCGCCAGCGTGATCTATCTGGCGGGCGAACTCCTCTCGCCGATCTTCGTGACCAAGAGCGAGATGATCTTTGATCAACTGGGGATTCCTGCGGCGTTACGGAACTATGATTCCGCAACCCATTTCGCTTCCTTAAAAGGATTAAAAGTTAACAAAGGTGATCAACTCTTCCCCCGGCTCGATGAAAAAGTCGAGTGCGAGTATATCCAAGCTTTAATGGCCGCCCCGAAAGAAAAAGCGGCCGCCTGATGAAATTCGGTTTTGAGAAGAAAACTTTCCACGCCAGCTGCAACGACCTTACCTACGAAGGCAAGGGGGTTGTTCATATGGGTTCTGACGTCGTTTTCGTCGACGGGATGTTCCCGGGCGATGAAGGCGATGTTAGCTTGGCCTACCGTCGGAATGGTCAACTTTTTGGTGAGGTTAACCATCTAACCAAAGCCTCGCCCGATCGGGTCGAACCCCGTTGCAAGATTTGCTCCGCCTGCGGAGGCTGCTGCTTTCAGCAATACGCCTATCCCGCCCAGCTCCTTTATAAAGCCAAGAAGGTCAAAGAGCAGTTCCGTAAAGTCGGGCATCTTGAAGTGAATGTTCTCCCTACGCTTGGGATGAATGATCCTTATTATTATCGGAACAAAATCCAAATGCCGTTTGGACTGGATGACCGCGGGAATCCCTATTGCGGATTCTATAAAGAGAATACCCATGTGATCGTTCCGGTCACCGAGTGCTTCATCCAAGATAAGCGGGGCGTGCATATCCTTTCGGTGATTAAGAGCCTGCTCAAGAGCTTCAAAATCCCTCCCTATATCGAGGATGAGCGGTGGGGGGTGGTCCGGCATGTTCTCATTCGGACTTCCTATTACCAAAAGCAGATCATGGTCGTCTTCGTTACCAACGTCGATTCCTTTCCTAGCCGCAACAACTTCGTTCATGAGCTCGTGAAGGAATGCCCTGAAATCACCACGATCGTTCAAAACATCAACGACCGCTCGACCAATGTGATCCTGGGGGAACGGGAGCACGTGCTTTATGGCCGCGGCTATATCGAAGATTCCTTATGCGGAGTCTCCTTTCAGATTTCGTCCAAGAGCTTTTATCAAACCAACCCCATCATGACCGAAATCCTTTATCAGAAAGCGATGGAAGCGGCCAAACTTCAACCCACGGATGTCGTCTTCGATGCTTATTCGGGGATTGGGACGATCGGACTGATCGCCTCCAAATCCGTGAAAGAAGTCGTCTCGGTCGAAATCATCCCCGCCGCGGTTAGGGATGCGATCAATAACGCCAAGAGAAACGCCATTACCAATTTCCATGAGTATGCGGACGATGCTTCTTCCTTCATCAACCGAATGGCTCAAGAGGGAAAACATATTGATGTTCTTTTCATGGATCCGCCGCGAAAAGGCAGCGACGAGCGCTTCCTCGATGCCGTTTGCCGGCTTAAACCGAGCCGCCTTGTTTATATCTCTTGCGACCCGAGCACTTTAGCCCGCGACGTGGCTTATATTCAAAAGAGTTATCAAATCGAATCCATTCAGCCGGTTGATATGTTCCCCCAGTCTTTTCATGTTGAGACCGTATGCGAATTGTCGTTAAGAAACGCCTATAAACACTAAATAATTAGAATATTGTTAAGAAAATGAGAAACCCCATTTTGGCCTATTTTTGGCCATTTTCGGAAGACCCGAAAAAGGATATAGAGTCCGGGAACATATGAAAAGTGCCGATGAAATGGGCTTTCTCGACAGGAGGTCGAAAATCGCCAAAAAAGGCGTTTTTTGACTTTTTTGCCTGTAGACACACTATGAAATAGACATATGGGAAAATGCTTCTTTTTCTAGCTTAAAAACAACTCAAATTCAAATAATGATTTTCGAGCTATTAGATGTCGAGGTCTACCACGCTATTGTCAATAAAATCACAGTCAAACGTTCCGTCCTTGTGTTTTCTAATAACGATGGAATCTATGCCAATCGACAAAAGCTCTTCATATGTCACTAAATGCCCCTGTGGTAATTTCAATACTTCTCTCAGAAGCCACTCACCCAGCGCGTTGTTGGGATTAGACATCAAAGCCTTGCTCCCCTCTTGGCAAACCTTCATACTCAAGCAATCGCCGTTAGGAAGTTTCATTTGCCATGATGTTCCTCTGGGCGGGAAGAAATCTTCGTTCGCTTTTAATAGGTCTTTCGGATAAGGGATATAAATTTCGTCCGGATTTCTCTTTTTCGAAGAAATGGCGTGGTGGTCTTTCTTGTCAAAACGGACTCTAGGGCCAGCGTTCCACTCATTCAAACCGCTTCTTTCAGCGACGAATCGCCCAGCTTTTTTGTTTTCTGAATAGAGAGGGATAACGATCGATGGGAGTATCTCTATCTGAGTGTTGAAAGCTGGCTCGGCGTTCTCAAGGGCAAAATCCATGAGTCTCGATAGGGCGGCAATAGGATCGGCCAAGATTGAGACCTTGAAAGAAAGGAACGGATCGCCTGATGAGAAATGCTTAAATAGGGTGCTTTTGGAAAAGTAGAATTCGTATTCTTCAATTCCGTCGGTAAACTCGCATTTGTTAGCCTCAGTGGAAACGATTTTTATGTTGTTTATGTCGATGGAATTCATAGGCTCTTCGAATACTGATATTTGGCCATTTTCTCCCCGCAAAATGCAGTGATAAATCATTGATTTCAATCCATAGTTTCTGATGGTGAAATCGATGCGTTCATTTCTCAGCTCGGCGATTCTTTTGATAAGGTCGATCCCAGAAAGGTTTTTATAAAGCGGGGCCTGTTTGTTGAATTCGGCGATTTTTTGGAAGGATCCGTTCTCTTTGTCTAAGAAAGTTTTAATCCCGACGCCGGTTTTGAAATTGAATATTGCATCGGCAGTGCAATCTGACCTAGAGACGTTCAACGCGGAGAAAGCACGGCAATAGATGTTTTCGGTGGCCCGATAATAGATCATCGGGGAAGAACTGTCTGAAAACAAATTGGAAAGAGAGCCAACTATTCCAAGTTCCTTCTGATATTCGCCGATTTGTTCGGCTGTGTATGGGAGTAATGGATCGCTCATTTTGTTCGGTATTTACTATTTTATCCTATTTGTTTGGCTATAAAAAAGAAAACCTTCCTCTCGATGGTATTTGCGGCGCGCCGCAAATTGTGTAGAATATTCGAGAAGGAGAAACTGATATGCCACTTAATTGCGCTAGTTTCTTTGCTGGAGTCGGGGGCATCGAAGAAGGGTTTATTCAATCCGGAGATAATATCGTTTACGCCAATGAAATGGATGATTTTGCCGTGAAAACATATGAGCTGAATTTTGACCTAGATGTGGATCACAGGATGATTCAAGACGTTCAGCCACAGGATGTTCCGAACTGCGATTTGATAATGGGCGGGTTCCCTTGTCAGGCCTTTTCAATCGCCGGCTACCAAAGAGGCTTCGAGGATCAGGAACGCGGAAAACTTTTCTTTGAGTTGCTTAGACTCGTCGAAGCAAAGCACCCTCGGATAGTCTTTTGCGAAAACGTGAAGAATTTGGTGGGCCACGATAACGGAAACACGTTCCGGGTCATCAGAGAAGCGTTGGAAGACGCTGGATATGAAATTAAGTATGCTGTCCTGAACGGAATGGAGTACGGAAACGTCCCCCAAAACCGGGAAAGAATCTATATTGTTGGCTTTAGAAACCACGAGGATTATCGAAACTTCGATTTCCCGGAGCCCATCCCTCTAACCACCAGACTGACCGATGTGATAGATTTCCAAAACAGGGTCGATGAAAAATACTATTACACCAACGATAGCTGCTCTTTTTATCAAACCTTGGTTCACGACATGACAAACCCGAACACAATTTACCAGTGGAGACGGGTCTATGTTAGAGAGAACAAATCAAACGTTTGCCCCACTTTGACCGCCAACATGGGAGAAGGTGGCCACAACGTTCCGCTTGTGCTGACTCCTCAAGGAATTAGAAAACTCACACCTCACGAATGCTTTAACCTTCAAGGTTTCCCTGTCGACTATCAACTGCCTGGAGATATGGCTCAGACACATCTTTATAAACAAGCCGGGAATAGTGTGGTTGTTCCTGTCATTCGAAGAATTGCGGAGAAAATCAATCAAGCCGTTGAAGAAACTGACAACGGGCATTAGTTTTTGTTAGGGTAACTAAGCGATGGAAGACGATAAAAGGATACCCACAGCTTTACGTCGTAACCACGCTCGCACGGCTTTAAGGCTGGGCATGTATGGATACGTGATCGTCCGCGAAATGGACGACGACAACGACGCTTTGGTCCGGAAGGTCACGCCTTTTCAGCGCCGCTGCATCCTTTTGTATTGGGTCAAGACCAACGACGGTGGCACCGTGGACATGCTTTATTTCGCCTGCTACCTCGGCTGTGAGGTGAGGACGATTCAGTACGATCTCCATTGGCTGGAGAAGCAGGGCTACCTCAGCATCGAGCCGACCGTGGACGAACACGGGGCGACCTCGGTCAACAAATACCACTTCATCCGGGGCATCGAGAGCGAATTCTACGACTTCAAGCCGACGGTCAAGAAAGTCTATGGGAAGGGTAACGCTTTGGCCCTCCGCGAATGGCATTGGGATGACTACAAGGACATCCCCGGCGCCTATGACTGGTATCACAACGCTTTCGACAAGTTCCAGAACTACTCCGAGCTGATGTCCAAGCGGCACAAAAAACGGAAGATCGAGGACAAACGGATGACGGAAATCCGCCCCCCGTTCTTGAAAAAACCTCAAAAATAACGCCACGAATCTGAAAAAACTTTAGCGAATTAGTCCCGATGAAACGGGACTTTTTCATTTTCAATTGTAAATATTTTGGGTCGAGGCCGGTGCAAATCAGTATCTAAGTTTATGTAGGGACAATTCCCAAGGACAACAGCCTGGGGACATGAACCGAGAAAGGAGAGTGAGGAGACATGAATTTGGACTACATCACCATCAACGGACTCGACGCCAACACCAAGAAGCGGATCGAGGACGACCTCGCCAAGAGCGGATACACCGGAAGCAAATCCGCCTATGTGGTGGCCCTGATGAACGACGGACTCGACAAACGCGAGGCCATCCGGGGCGTCACCAGCGAGCAGGACTTCCAAAGCCTTTACGCCAAGGCGTCCTCCATCGAGGAAAAACTAGGCGAGGTCTCGTCCAGGCAGTGCGAGAGCGGGGCCGGGATGGAGGTCTACAAGGTTCTGGCCGTCGAGACCTACCGGCTGCTCGAACTGCTGGTGGATTCGATGGGGCTCGACCACGAAGAGATCGACAAGGGCCGGAAGGACGCCCTGCCGACCAACCTGCTCTACAGGGAAAAGGAGATAAAGAGCGCTTATGGCAACAACACCTAACGTCGTCGTGAGGATGCATTACTACGACATGAAGACCGCCGGCCGTGACTTCTATTCGTCCGGCAAGGCGGATGACTACCTCTCTTACATCGACAAGGGCATCAAGACCGCCGGGGTGAGGGATTACGTCGACTACGCCGGGGACGACGAGAAGTCCTCAGGCATTTTCTCCGCTCAGGGGCTCCTCAACAAAGAGGAGAAGAAGGAACTGCGCGCGGAACTCCGGGAGACCAAGTCCTGCATCTGGGACTGCGTGATCTCGTTCGAGGAGGTCTACGGCAAGGCCAACTGTAACAACTGGATCCGGGCCCAGGAGCTTCTCAAGAAGACGTTGCCCGGGTTCTTCAAGAGCGCCGGCCTCGACCCCAAGAAGACGGTTTGGTACGCCGGGCTCCATGAGAACACCGACAACCGGCACATCCATCTGAGCTTCTTCCAGCAAGAGCCGACTGCCTACGACCGCAAGACGAAAGGCCGTATCTTCCGCCGGGGCAAGATCCCGCTCGAGAAGATCAACGGGTTCAAGGCTTCGATCGAGAAGCATTACCTCGAGCCGGTGGAAGGGGCGTATCGGGTCCGCCAGGTGGTGATCGCCGAGATCGACAAGGCGGTGACCGGCTCCTACACCCGCGACGGGAGATCGTTCCGCCGTCTGGTCGAGAAGCTCTATCAGGAGATCCCGCTCACCGGCGACCTCGGCTACGAGTCCGCCAACATGGACGCCTGCCGTGACGACATCGACGCCGCCACCGACCTCGTGCTGGAGAACGAATGCGTGACGCCTTTGTGGAACAAGGTGCTCAAAGAGGCCGACGAAAGGGATGTGAAAACCACCGAGGTTCTCAAAGCCCAGCACATCGACCCGGCCCCTTATCTCTACCGCCCCGCCTTCGTCAAAGACATGAAGCGGCGGATGGGGAACGCCCTCATCAAGGAGCTCGTCGCCAAGCGCGGCGAGGAGAGGCGGAAAGCCCTCTTGCTCCATCATCCGAAAGCCAAGCAAAGGCTCCATCAGCGGAGCGCCCTTGACCTCGTTCTGGGGGCTGCGGCGATGTCCGCCAGAGTCTCCCAAGAGGCGATGGACGCCTTCGATGAATTCGAGGAGAAGATGCGCGAATGCGAGCGCGAGAAAGAGGAGGGGCAGGAACTGGTGTAGAGGGGTCCACGGCCCTGAAAAAAGAGACAGGATAACACTTTGTTCTAAAAGTTAGAACCAAGTGAAGTCGAGCGAGCGGGAAACCCGCTCCTCAAAAGACGACTACGACAATGAAAAAGGAAGGATCAAAGGATCTATGGGAAAGAAAAAAGAAGACGCTAAAAAGGACTTCGTTCTGGCCTGCTTCAAACCGGCCGACGAGTCGCTTGAGCCGAAGAGCGGGAAGTTCCCCGCCTACGAGAAGTTCGCGAAGCTGGAGACGTTCATCATCATCGAGATCAGCCGCTATTACTTGGAGCGGCATCAGGACTCCGACACGCCCGAGGAGGACGCCCTCGATGAGTTCCTGGACGACTACGACCGCTGGGTCGGCGACAAGGACCGCCACGAAAGGGTCAACTACTACCTCCAGGGCGACGGCAAGAAGCCCAAGGAGGAGCCGATCGGGAACCGCATCATCGACGCGATGTTCGGCTACTTCGACGGCGAGCGCTGCTACGACGGGACATCCTACTTCAAAGGGATGCGCGACGGTCTGGGCGACAACCCATGCCCGGAGCATGAGCGGCCGGACGAGAAGAAAGGGGGCAAGTGAGCGATGTTCGACTTCAACAAAAGCCACGACGCGAACAAGAGCGCCGAGGATCTGAAATACTACGTCCGCTCAATCGCCCTCTTAGGCGAGATGAAGCGGGCCGGGGCCATCACCCAAGCCGAATACGACTACCTCAAGTCCTGCTTCATGAAGGACTTCAAGGTGACGTCCGACCTCATGGTCGGCAAGAGCCCGAACTCGCCTAGACGCGGGAACGGGATGTAAGGAGGAAAAGCGATGGAAGAGCAAGGACAGGTGCAGATCATCAAGGCCAAGAAGCTGGCGAAGGAAGTGGCGGACTCGGGGCGGAAGCTCCGGGTCGCCGCCTATTGCCGGGTCTCGACCACGAGCGATGAGCAGATCGATTCGTTCAACTCCCAGATGACCTACTACAAGACGCTCATCGAAAGCAACCCGAACTGGGTCAACGCCGGCATCTACGCCGACGAGGGCATCACCGGGACCGCCGCCGAGAAGCGCCCCGATTTCATGCGGATGATCGGCGACTGCATGGCGGGCAAGATCGACCTCATCCTCGTCAAATCGATCTCGCGCTTCGCGAGAAACACCGTGGACACGCTCAACTACGTCCGCATCCTCAAGGAGAAGCGGGTCTACATCCGCTTCGAGGAGGAGCACATCGACACCGCCACCGAGCAGGGCGAGCTTCTCATCACCGTCCTCTCTTCCGTCGCCCAGCAGGAGGTCCAGAACACCTCCGAGCACGTGAAGAAGGGCCTTTCGATGATGATGAGCAAAGGCGACCTCGTGGGCTTCAATTCGTGCCTGGGCTACAACTACGACGAGAAGACCAAAAAGATCACCATCAACGAGAAGGAGGCGGAAATCATCCGCTACATCTTCAAGCGCTACCTCGAGGGCATCGGGACCACGGTTCTGGCCAGGGAGTTAGGCCAGCACGGATGGAAGACGAAATACGGGTCGGCTCACTGGTGCGACAGCACGATCCTCGGCATCCTCAAGAACGAGAAGTACAAGGGCGATCTGCTCCAGGGCAAGACCTTCACGGTCGACCCCATCACCAAGAAGCGACTCGACAACAGGGGCGAATCCGACAAGTTCTATCTCACCAACCACCACGAGCCCATCGTGAGCGTGGATGAATGGGAGCGGGCCAACGCCATGCTCCAGAAGCGCTCCTACGTCCGCCGGCTCAACCCCGACGGGACGAGAAGCCGGTTCTCGAGGACCTATCCTTTTTCTTCGCTCCTCGAATGCGGTTTCTGCGGGAAGCCATTGAGCCGCAGATCCTGGCGGAGCGGGAAGAACTACGAGAAGACGATCTGGCAGTGCATGGGCTACGCCAAAGACGGCAAGCACACCTGCCCCAACAGCAAAGGGATCCCGGAGGAAGAGATCGGCAACGCCTTCGTCGATGCCTACAACCGGGTCGTGGGGTCGGATTCCACCTTCCTGGAGGATTTCATCCAGAAATCGGAGGATTACCTCCGGCGGAGCAACCTCAAGACGCTGTTCGGGCAGAACGAAAGGAAGCTGAAGGACTGCCAAACGCGGATGGACCAGATCGCCGGGCTTTTGGTGGATGGCCAGCTGTCGCAGGAAGCCTATGACCGGAAGTTCAAGGAGATCTCCATTGAGAAGGGCAAACTGCAAAAGGAGAAAGAGGAGCTCGACTACAAAGGCGACACCGAGGCCAACGCCATCAAAAACCTCGAGGCTTTCCGGAAGGCCGCCGTCGAGCACAATGGGAAGAAGATGGACTCCTTCATGCCGGAGATCTTCGACGCCTGCGTGGAGAAGATCATCGTCGGCGGGAAGGACGACGCCGGGAACCCCGATCCCTACATGATGACGTTCGTGTTCAAGAAGGGATTCGGGCCGACTCTGCAGTCGGAGAAGGGGGATTTGCAGGGGAAATCGCACACCCCGATTCTCACGTTCGACCATTTCTGGCGGCACGTCACCTTCGTCCCGATGGGGGACGCCGAGCGCCAGAAGGTCCAGAAGGATTTCATCAGGATCGTGGTGGCCGTGGATTTCAGCTGATATTTCAATTAAGAAAAGTTGGCATTTACATGCTCATTATTAGCGGCTGACGCTAGGGGGTATCTAATCTGGCCTTTTATCTAGCGACAAAAAATCGTTATTCGTTTTCCTTATTTCAGCAGCGAATTGAAATAGAATCTATCTTTGAGAAAAGCGAACCGTCTTGGATCGGAATGTTCATAATCGTTTTCGAGAATTAATTTGGAGTATGGAATCGATATTACGCCAATGTTTAGACCTAACTTCTCCGGCAGGCCATACTCGAGAATGGTTTCTTTAAAGAAGCCAAACTCTTTTTGGGCTACATCATATCGTTGGCGGAGGACGCCGCCGTTGCTTTCATCGACATCATAAAACAGGTCCGCAAGAATTAGCTTTTTCCCTTTTAGAGCAGCGTTAGAATCAGATAAACCAATCAAATGTTTTACGTTTTGAGGCCAATCGAATCGCGTATTTACAAGCCGCTGATCGCTTTGAAGTTTGCGAAGGAAGGGAACCCAAATGGATCCGTTATGGTGATAATGGTTCTCATCGAGATATGCCGGCGAAAAACCATGATCAAAATTATGCGTGCCATTTGTCTCGCACAAAGGCTCAAAACATTTGCTTTCTACAGCAACGCTTGTCTCGTCGTTTTCGAGCCAAACATCTAAGTTTGGCCGAGGCGAACGACCTGTTGTTTTTAGAAGTTTGTCACGCGATTCCGGAAGTTGCTTTTCGAAGCATTCCAATATTAGTTTTTCGCCATTAATCGAAACTGTTCGATAGCCATCCGGGAAACCAAAGGCGCTCACTACCAAAGCGGAAGATGAAAATGCGCTATACATCTTGCCGCCATCTCTTGTTTCCTCGCCGTCGCCGTCGCCGTAACCAAAACTATTCAATAGTTGAATCAAGGCGCAATCGTCTAAGTGGTAAGGGAGGAAAACGCTGTCTCCTAGATGTCGAAAATAATAATGTTCATTGATGAATGCGCTCAATTCGGAAGCATTATCGATTTTCTTTGATGTCGTTTCGAGATGAAGACCCAGCCTCGCAACATATTGGTTGAAAAAAACTTTGTCTGCTTTTTGGATTTTATGGGATAGTCCTTTGTCCGATTCGGGGGTTGTTTCCATTACTTTAGCCTTTCCTCGACGTATTCATCGCCGAGCATCGTCATCTTCGCCAACGTTAGCTGAAGCAGTTTCTTGGCGTCCGTTTCTGGGATGGCGTATTTCGCCGCCAGGGCTTTCGCCGAGGATTCGTCGTCCTTGTTGTCCTGAAGGATCTTGATGAATCCCTCCCAATCGGATTTGATTTTGCGGATTGCTTGGTAATAGCCTTTGTCGAACATCCGCCAATCGGGGTAGCCCTGCTTCGCGTTCTCGCCCGTCATGATGGCTTCGATCTGCTTGGAGGTGAAAAGGCCAAGATTCTCAGTCCCAAGCCAGATTTCGACCTGGTCGAAATCGCCTTTTTCGTCCGCGTTTAATTGATTGATAAGGACAAGCTCGCCCCTTTCTTCATGGTAAGCGATCGCGTGGCCTTCCTTGACGGCCCCGAGGAGGGAATAGCCCAATTCCTTGAATTGGCTTCTAGCCCAGGGGAGAATCGGATTCTCATGGCTGTGGCCCACGTCATTAAGCTTGGTTTGCTTGCTCATAAAGAGCCTCCTTTATTGTTTTTTGCACGAATCGAAGTTCTTAACCATTATACTCATTCCTTCTTGAGCGTCTCACAGGTTTCGGCGTCTTCCCTGAGCTCCTCGCTGCAGCCGGCGCACTGGTATTGCTCGTCTTTCCGCCAAAGAAACGAAGGGAGCCCAAAGAGGCGAAGAATCGCCTGCCGATCCTCTTTGTTAATAAGGAAGCGGTCGGCGTAGACGATGAACTTTCCGTCCTCTTCCTGGTAGAGGACTCACGTCCGTCCACCAACTCAAAAACTACACCTCCATCGTTGATCTTGCCTGAGATCAGCCTCTTCTTCGGATAGAAGCGCCTGAGCCATTTTTTGCATTCCGAAATGTAGCGACAAAAGATCCGCGTTGAGATGTCCCTTGCGTGGATGAAGCCCTCCTGAGGGGGTGTCAGGGACAAACCAACAAAATGGGAAACGGCCATGAATTAATTAGATTTCATACTTTCGTTTCCTCAAAATAACATATTCACAAAGCGAACATCGAAAGAAAACTGTCGTTTCTGATTTTCGGAATCGGCTCCTCGCCCAACCTCAAATCGAAATAATGCTTCTCACCCGCCAGGAAAGTCGAAAGCGGAGTTTTTTGCTTTGAGCCAAAAACGACGGGGGTTTTGCTGGCGATAATCGTTTGGTAAAACTGTTGAACGCTGATGGCGTCGTATTCGAAGGCGATGTCAGAATGGCCATCTTGGAGCAATCCTTGGACTAGGCCGTTCCCCTTCGCCAAGAATCTTTCGGCCATCGGCGATTTTTGGAAGTCAAAGCCATAGACGATATTGTAGAAGAGCACATGGCGGATCCCTCCTCCGAAATCCGTCTGCGCTGAATGGGCCGGATCAAGCCCAAGGAGATAAAAGAAGATCCCGAAGAGGTGGGTGCATTCCTGTTTAGGGTCGAACCAATCGGCATCGGCGGGGCTGGCCTTGGCGAATTCGTTGATATCAAGGATGAATTCGCGGAATCGTTTTGCCGCTTTTTCGTTATCGTAATAACGCCGGATTAATGTCTTCCATTCTTCGGGGCTTAATTCGCCAAGGCCCATCGAATAGGAGAGGGGGAGGCCAAAGGCGTTTTCGCTGGCTTTGCCGTTGGATGGGTAGCTTGTCGTCTCGGTGAACTTACTCTCGATGAAGAGCAGGGTATCCCCCCGCCGGATCAGCACATCCATATTGGGGTAAGGGTTGTTGTGGGGAAGGCGGAGACGGGGCAGATATTTCTCGAAGGCGATCTCGTATCCCTGATTGTAGTATTCCGGAGCGCCGAGCCAGGAATACAAATCGAAGCAAAGGCGCGAGGAGCTGTAGGGCGAGAAGAACTTCCCGCCGAGTTCGTCCCCTTCGCCTTGGAGGTAGTCCATGATGAAGTAGGCGTTCTCTTCGTGGCCGGCGATCGTCCGCTTTGACGGGGCGATCAAGCGCTCGAAGTATTCGCTGACAACTGCGGGGTCGGAGATGACGTTCCCCTTAAAAGCAGCCATGGTTTGCTTGCGATAATCCATTTGTAGGCTTTGTTTTTTCGACATTATTTTTAATTCTTCTTTCTGAGAGACTCAGCGGTCTCAATCGTTCTTTTCAGCTCCTTGTTGCAGCCGGAGCATTGGTACTGTTCGTCTCTTTTCCAGGCGGCCCTCGAAAGTCCAAAGAGACGGAGAATAACTTCTTTGTCGTCTTTCGCCATTAGGCAGCGGTCCGCGTAGACGATGAACCTCCCGTCCTTCTCCCGGTAGAGGACTCGGCCCCTCGGGTAATAGGCGTAGTCATCGACCAGCTCTGGCGTTTTCGGATAGACCTCCTTCTCGAAGAACTCGAGGTGGCCTGTTGGGATGTCACTGAAGCCGTTTCCTGGCTCGACCGTTCGATAATCCGCTTTCTTGGCGACGTAGCGCTTCCCCGGAAGGCGGTAGAAGATCCCTATTTTTTGTTTGAGCGTCCCCATGGCTTCTCCTCTCAATTCTTGCTGAAGTGGGCGCGCTCGAGCATTCTCGCCTCGAATATCGCCTCGCTCTTCCTCCGCATGAGGGGCAGGATCTCAGCGAACCTCCCCCAGCCTTCCTCCAGCTCCGGGTATTTGGCCACGAGGGCGCGGACCCTTTCGATGGCGTCCAGGTCATAGACGCCGCCCCTCGCGACGTCGAATCCGACGGGGTGGGCCTCCCTGACGTCGACGCCGGAGCCGATGAGCATCGCGGCGACGTCCTCACGGAAGAGAGGCGTTTTCCTCAGATCCGGGCAACGGCCCAAAATCCGGTCGATCCCGGAGAGGTAGAGACCCATCGCCTGCGCGACCTCGTAGCGGTTTTTCGGGTGGTAATGGAAGAACAGGGAATGGAACTCCGCGGTGTCGAAGGGGAGCGGCGCCGATCCTTTCTCCGGCTTGGCGAATTCCCTTCTCTCGGCGTAATGGATGAACCCCTCGGGCTCCGCGTGGACCATCGCCTCGCCGGGCTTGCTTTCTTTGATGCCCCGCTTTTTGAGATAGCCTTCCGGGACGTAGATCCGGAGCGAGAAGGTCCCGCCCTCGTCAGCGAGGTCCTTCCAGAAGAAGGCCGGGGCGACGTGCTCGCCCTCCTTGAGGAGCGGGCTCCCGCAGCGGGGGCAGACGCCCTCTTTCTGATCATCGGGGTCGAGATCTCTGTAATCGAGAAGTCCATGGCTGTAATGGCACTTCGGGCAGCGGGCGTAATGGAGGAGGGGGTTGAAGGATCCCATCCCCAGAAGCCAGCCGACCACCCCGGAGTTCGGGATGAAATAGGGGATGCCTTCCCGCTTGAGCTCCTCCGCCTCGGAGAGGGTTTGGAGGAAGAGCCCCTCGAGGAAATAGATCTGGACGGTCTTCACCTCGCGCCAGACGTTCGTCATGAGATAGGAGGACCAATCGTCCCCGAACTTGCTTTCGAGGGCGGAATAGACCTTTCTTTCCAAAGGGGTCAGGGGCTCCGCCTTGCTCTTGTCCCCGACGGTGGCGAGGTCCTTGAGGTATTCCTCCTCGCTCAGCCTTTTGAATCGTATTTTCTCGAAATCGTCGTCAAAGCTGCCCTGGATTTGGATCCCGAGGTCCTGGGCCAGCTTCTTCCAGAAGTAGAGGGCGTCTTCTTTTTCTTCGTCGCTTTTGAGGTCGATGCAGTCGAAGAGGTCCCTTTTGACGCGCTCGCCCGGGACGTAGCCCCCTTCGAGGCAGCTGACCCGGAAGAGCGTCTCGATGAACGGGCCGGCGATGTCGCCGATTTCCCTTGTCCTCGCTCGTTTGCCCTCGCCGATGAGCTCCTTCTTCCCGATGTACGGAAGCTGGAGCAGCGGCGTGCTTCGCCTCCCATGCTCGAAGAGCCATGCCTTCCCCGGCCCAGGCTCCTCTTCGCCGATTTCCCCATAGCTTTCTCGAGATGGAACCGGAGGACGGTTTCGAAGGCTCTCTCGATCCGCTCGTCTGATTGTTCCATCGTGGCGATGAGGCAGCCCCCGGATTTTTCGAGCGCCCCCTTGAGGGAAAGGATCTCGCCTTCCAGCGAAGCCTCTTCCCGGAGGAAGTCGTCGAGGTCGTCGATGAGGACGATCCGCCGGGGGACGGCGCTTTCCGGGTGGGCGAGGTTGTGGGCTTCCCTCGATGGGAAACCCGACAGCGCGATCCGCTTCGCGTCTTTTTCGGCCTCTTTTCGGAGGGCGACGAAACCCGAGCGCCCCCTCTTGCCGAGCCCGTTGGTGTAGCCGTCTCCGAGGGTCTTCCTCCATCCCGAGCCGTCGCCGAAGGCGGTGTGGAGGGTGATGGCGCTTCCGCCTTCCTTTTGGCGGAGAAACGATGCCAAAACGATGGCGAGGTAGTTAGTCTTCCCGTAGCAGACGTCTCCGAGAAGCAGGAGGGAATGGGCTTGGGCTAGATCCAGCTCGTGGAAGGCCCCGCTCTTGTCGACCCCGAGGGGAATTTTCAATGAGCCTTCTTCGGCTTTGATGGCGGCGAACGCCTCCTCGAAGCGGTAGGCTTTCCGGTAGGCGAAGTAATCGGCGGCGGTTTCTTTGTTCATGCGACGTTCTCCTTATTTGGTTTTGATCTTGCTCGCGATGTGGAGGATGGTCGTGATGGCGATCTCCAGGAGCATGATCGGCAGCCCGATGAGGAGCATCAGCGGCGTGTAGTTGGTTGGCTTATTCATGGCTTCCCTCTCCTTTGAGTTCTTCGATGAGCTCTTTCATTTCTCTCGCCCTTCGGGTGGCGAGGATCAGGCGGACGCCCTCGTAATCCTCTTTGAGGATCTCCAGGATGAGCGAGTCGCACTCGGGCCTTTGCTCGTGGATGTCCCCGTATTCGTCGATGGCGAGGCAGATCCTCATGCCCTCTCGGCCGTCTTTCCGTCTCTGCCGGATCTCGTCCAATAGCCATTGGAGGAGCGGGCCGACCTCGCTCGCCTCCTTGATGCGCTTGCCCCATAAGGGGACTCGCTTCTCGATCTTCTCGAGCTCGACCCGTTTGGTGTCGATGAGGATGAACCTCTCGTCCGGATCGGCTTGGTGGACGGCTTCGATGGCCGCGGCAAGCCGCTCTTTCTTTTCCTTGCCGTCCTCCGTGAGGATCAGCCGGCTTTCTTCGCACGTTTTTCTTTGTTCCATAAAATTCCTCCATGTATTAATACGAATGGAAAAAAGAAAACCACGGTCAGTTTCTGACTTAAATTTAAAAAGGCACGATGATGCCTATTTTTTAGGCTACTTTGAAAACGCCGCCAAAACGGTCAGAATCAGTCCCGAGGCTTCATACCCCATTCGGGCTGCTCATAATCGAACTCTTTTATTTCATGCACCAAAGGGTCAGGATCGTCGGCGCGGAAAAGGCCATAACTAATCGCTCCTTGCTCGATGAAACGAAGAAGTTTCATATCGGGGCGGAAACGGGAAAGCCAAAGCTGGCATTGGTGGAGATAACGGCGAAAAGTCCTTTCAGAAAGACCGGTAACATTGCAGAAGAAAGGTTCGTCGAGGCGTTTTTCCGCATTCAATATCCCGTACATCAAAAGCAATGCGTCGGATTTCGGATAGGCTTTTCCGGTCTGTTTGACACCCATGGCATTATTGTAGCCGTTCGGTGTCTCGCGGACAAACCAGCAAAGCGTGAAAGGGCCATGAATTCGCCAGATTTTATATTTTCATTATTTGTGACTGATGCGGTAGTGGAAATATCAACCTCAATAGCCTCTAGGTTAGGGGCATACATACATCTCGTAGCCTCTACACATGTTGAGACCGTATGCGAATTGTCGTTAATAAATTACGATAAACACTAAACAAATAGAAGATTATTAAGAAATCGAGAAACCACTTTTTGGCCTATTTTTAACCGTTTTCGGAAATGCCAAAAAGGATATAGAGTCCGGGAACATATGAAAAGCGCCGATGGGATGGGTATTCTCGACAGGAGGTCAAAAATCGCCAAAAAAGCCGTTTTTTGACTTTTTTGCTTGTAGACACACTATGAAATGGACATATTAAAAATTAGCCAATTTATATGTAATATGTGACATAAACTTGATGCAATATTCTTTTATGAATTAAGTATTTGCACGAACTGCTTTTGAGCCATCTTAAAGGCGACAAAGCGGTGGAGATCCAAAGCTTCGCTTGGCAAGAAACACAAGAGCCATCGGTCCGTTAAGGCTTCGCTTTGCCCTTCTTCGATCATCGAGCGTACCGCCGATAATTTGGCCTTGAGGATTTGAAGATAGTCCGATGGTTTTTTCCCGGTTTCGGAATAAGCGAGGATCACCTTCATTCCCGCGCGGAGATGCGATAACTTGTCGGCTTCATCAGCCCAGCTCTTTTTATTGTTTTCATATTCGATGGCATAGACAATCTTCCGCTTATAGACCCAAAACTCTTTTCCTTCGACGCGAATGATGCCGTTAGTTTCTTTTTCCTCAGGAGTTTTCCGATCCTCTAAAAACATGGAATCCACCCGGTAGTATTCTCGTTCCCGATAAAGGAGGGGTTCCGCCTCAAGGAGAATGTTTTCCACCAGAGATTTGATTATGGGGGTCCAAAGCCTTGAGACATGGTAACTTTCGGCGATTTTGGGGTTGTCCTGGCAGGCTTTTTCGAGGGCTTTTTTGACTGCGTTAAAAAGATTTTCTTCGGTAAACATGAGGCTTGCTCCTTATTTCGTTAACGATAGAGATTGGGCAAGGGAAGCGTGACCTCTTCCCTAGAAAAAGTGGTGTAGAAAAGTGTTTGGGTCGGCTGATCAAAACGGACTTGGTTTGCGAGGCGGATGAACGAATTCTTGGTGGGGGAGAAGGGACTTTTCATGGCGTAGACTCCGAAGAAAGTCCATTCCGGGTGGGCCTGGTCTTTAATGAAGAGGAGTCGTATTCGTCGGCAGGCGACATCATCGATCATGGTTTTGCCCGAGGCTACCTCTTGGGTCCAGATCGAACCATCAGAGGAAAAAGAGTTTTGCCAATCCTGATCTTTTTTATCGGGCTTGATGAAGCAAAGAACCAAACGGATATCGGGTCGGTCCCAAGGCCAGGAGCCTTTCATCCAGGCTTTGAATTTTGCGCCGAATTTGGCGATGAAATCGGTAACATAATAGGAATGGTCTCCCACGGATAAGGGCCATTTCGTCGGCGTAAGGCGAAGCAGTTCGGGTCCTAGGTACTCTTCGGGGGTGAAATCGTCTTTGGTGTAGGTTTCTTCGCCGGTGAAAATCTGATAATCGAGTTTTCCAACCGCCCGAGCGACAAAACGGTAGAAATTCGCCCCTTCTTTTCGACTGTCCTCATCCAGTCCGCCTTTCCACTCGGATGAAAGATAAACGGACTGACCCCCTTCACTGTCAAGCGGCTCGCTGAAATAGCGGCGGTGCCGCCCGGTGGTCACCTCTTCTAGGGAATAGCCCATATCGGTGATTTCCTTTCCGGTTTTCAAAACCCCAAAGGAGCCCTGGATCCAGTCCGGGAAGGCCTCTCGGGTTTTCTGAAGCCCATAAACCGAGAAATAATCGCCGACGATTCGCTTGATCAACTCCGCTCGGGTCAGATCCGGGTCGAGGTGAGAAGTGAAGCCTGCGGAAGAGAGGTAGCCATAGAGACGGGGTGAATCCTCGCCTGTTTTGGCGGGCTGGGGGCCTTTTGAAATAGATGATCGGTGCTTTTCCAAAGACGAAAGCCGTTTCTTCAATGCTTCGTTTTCCTTCGCTAAGTCTTCGATTTTCTGGCTGAGTTCTTCGATTGAGGGTTCTTTGTCCTTATTCATAAGGTCTCCTGAGCTCTTCTATTATAACAGCCCAGCAATGTATTTCAATAGTAAGAAACTAATAAAAACATTTGCGGGCAAACATAATTGGGCTATACTGATTTCGTCCGAGGTAACTTCGGACCCTAAGAAAAAAGGAGCCGTATGAATCCTGATGTCATTCCGATTGATGAAGCGTATCGCGCTTGCGATTGGCTTCTTACCCATGGCGAAAGCCGGAAGAGCCGCCATTTAGCGCGGAAGTTGAAGCGTTTACTATCCCGGATGTTCCGCCAGGCGGTCAAAGGCGCGGTTAAGGAGCAGGATAAGGACAAGGCTTGGCGATTAAGCACGTTGCTCTTGCTGGATGAGACTCTGCACCCATCTCCGGAGGAGCTCATTCAAAAGGCGACGCTTCAGCAGTGGATCAACTGCGTTTCGCATAGAATTAAAATCGCTTCCGAAGAAAATCTCATCAAGGAGTTCTTGTGATCATGAGAGAGAGTCATTTTCCGCCATCGCCCTTAGCCTTGCTTCCTTCGAGTGGGGATTGGACCCACCCCGATAGCGAGAGCCGCTTCGCCCGAGCTAAAGAAATTGCTTTCCGAAGCGCGGTGATTACCTCTTTGTTTGCCGAATATAAGATCAACGGGGCCTTCCTGAGGATGGAATATGGCCCGCTTGTCAGCCGCTATATTTGCCGGGTTTCTTCAACGGAGGATGAGCAAAAACTCGAAGCGCATCAGGAAGAATTGAGCCTTCTCTTTGGGGAATACCCCGTGTTTTTTGTTCCTCAGAGCGGATCTGGTCCCAAAGAAGTGAGCCTTGAAGTGGAAGATATCCACCCTTTCCATCTGGAATTCCTCGATGTCTACGAGGAGCATCCTTTATCGCCAGCAACCGTTTCGGTGGGCAAAACGATTTCAGGGGACAATCAAACTCTGGATTTCCTATCCGCGCCCGTGGTTTATGTTCATGGAGGCCTTGACAGTGGTAAAGCCGATTTCATCAAACAGATTTTTCTGGAGCTCTTGCTTCAAAACTCGGCGGAAGAAATTACGTTTGCGGGGTGCGAAGGAACCCATCCCCTTTGGGATTTTCTCCCGTCATTCCCTTATCTTTTTACTCCCATCGCCAAGACGAGGGAAGAGAAAAAAGAATGCCTCAAAATTCTGCAATCGCGTTTCAAGAAAGGGGAAGAGGACCGTCATCTCTTTCTTTTCCTCAATGGCCTTTCCGGTTTTGAGAAAGAAGATCTTCAAAATTTAATCGCGGAAGCAAAACAGGGTAAACTAAGCATCGTGGCTCTTGATGATGACCTTCGCCAAAGTGTGGCCGCTTGGTTCGCGGGCGTCGCTGATATCGGCATCTATTTCCCTTCCTATCAAGATGCCGATGAAGTGGAGCGGTTTCTCAATAGCCCTCGGGCTCGCTTTCTTTTGGCGAAGGGGGATTGCTTGTTTGGCCCCCGGGGCGAAGGAGTGAACGCCTGGCTCCGGCTCTCCACTCCTTACTTGAATGATAACGAAGTGAAGCTCGTGGTGAAGAATTTCCTTCAGCCACCCTCCCCCGTCATAACGACGGAATATGCTTTAGAGGATAGCTATGCCAGCCTGGCCAATGGATTATTTTCTTTGCTGCAGTGGTTCTCTTCGCAAGATGGTCATCTCTTTGGCTATTCCTATCTTCCCGATGGGGCATTTCGTTTCCGGATGGATCATGCCCTTTCGATTGACAAAACTCCTATTGATCCCTCGCCTTTGGAGTTGATTTCTCCTTGGGGAGAGGAAAAGAAAAAATCCCTCTATTATTGGGTGAGCGAAATGGCCTTATCCGAAAGGGTCGATCTTGAAAATGAGGGGGTGGTTTATCACTACGAAAAAGGTCATTTCCGAGGCAAAGAGCCTGTCCTCGGCGATTCAAAGTTTCCGCTGGCGTTGACACTCAAATACCTGCACGAGGGCTTCCGGGATTTTTTGCCTGAAGAAGACTTTGATGAACTCTTTGCCTCCATGATCAAATGGTATGGTGACAAGATCGTTTTCATCAAAGAAAAAGTTTAGGCTTTCTGTCTTTGTCTCTCCTTCGAGAATAAGTGGTGGGGTTCGTGCCTCACATTTGCCCCTATATACGTTAAAAACCGATTTCGAATGGCTTATAAGCTGATTATGATTTTTATGGTTTTTTCTAAAAGATATTCCTAGATACCTTGTGCTGAATGTAATTTCTTCCTGGATCTGGCGAAGCCAATTCTGGTAGACACTCAGAGACAAAAAAAGCATTTTCTTCCTCTCCCCAGCTTCACTCGCCTCAGTCTCTGGCACATGCAGGCCCAATTCGGGTAACCTTGGATATGTCCCTCTCCTAGTCTCAACGTGCCTGGGAAAACATCCTTTCCTTCCTGCTGGGAACATGGTCGAAATGAAAACGTCGTTTTTCGACCAAAAACCGCGAAAAACGAGGGACTACCATATGTCCCAACCCAATGGTCAACATATCCCCCCGCCCAGCCTCTAGGTATGAGGCACAGTTACCCCGACCCCACTCTACACATGTCGAGACTATGGCAAGCCTAAAATTCCGATAATGGTTCGATGGAGTGAGGATTTTTGACGATTCTGCCTTCTGCTGCGTTGGCGTTCGCTCTTTAGACAGGTTGAGGCTGTGGCTGACAGAATTCGCATGAAAGGAACGCCAATAGGCCGAAAATAGACTTTGCCGTCTTCTTACGGATTTCATTAGATAGTATCAGAATGTTTTGTTGTGAAACAAATTTTTAAAAAATGTTTCACATAGGGAACAAAAAACTTTTATCTTTATTAAAATGAACCCTAAATTCTTGTTGTTTTCTTTGAAGCAAAATCTTATAATTAGGGTACAAAATATAAAATAGTTAAAAGGAGACGCACCCTAATGGATAAACCCGAGGAGATCAGAGGACTACTTAACGAAAAGGCATCGAACGAAGCCCGACTCCGTCTCCTTCCCTATAACGGATCCCCGGAAATCAAGGAAATCGAGGGGAAACGCTATCTTTATGTCCGGAAACGCGAGCTTGATCGCAACACTTCTACCTATGTCGGCCCTTATACCGATGAGCTTTACCAAATGCTTGTTCGTAATAATGCTGAGCGGAGATCGATCAACAAGCAACTCCGCTTGATTGATAAGAAACTCGCACAGCTTGGCTACAGCGAGACAGAGCTTTCTCCGCGGGTGAAACTCAACATCGATTTCGCCCGTGCGAACGTCAAATCCCTGATTTATGACCAGGCGATCTTGGAGGGCGTCGCCACGACGTTCGCTTTGACCGAGGACATCATCGAGGGCGGGAAGGTCAGCGGGATGACGGTCCGGGACATCCAGAAAGTGATTAACCTGAAGCACGCCTGGGAGTTTATCTTGGATGAAGGCGTTCTCTCCGCGCCTAGCGATTACAACTTGCTTTCCTATATCGCCAAACTCGTGAATGAGGATTTCATTTACGATGGAGGGCAGATACGCTCGGTCCCTGTGACCATCGGGGGGTCGACCTACGTTCCGCCGATGCCGATGGAGTTCGATGTCAAAGAGAAAATCCGCTCGATTCTTGATTCGAAGAAAGACGGCGTCAGCATCGCCATCGACCTTTGCCTTTACTGCATGAAGACGCAGATCTTCGATGACGGGAACAAGCGGGCCTCCGTCATTTTGGCCAACCATTACCTGATTGCCCATGGGTTTGGGATCATGGCGGTTAAAGACAACGACGTCCCGGAATTCAAAAAGGATCTCGTCGCCTATTACGAAGGGCGCGACGAAGAGTCCGTCAAAACGTTGCTTCGGAATAAGGCCTTAAGAACTTTTTGATCGAAAGACGGTGTTTTCAATGGGCATGTTATCATTGGCTGACGCTATCGGGGACACATCCACCGGTCCAACCTCTAGGCCCCGGGGCGTCTGTTCCTCTCGTGGTCTCTACGCACGCTGAAATTGTGGCTGTGGCTGACAAATACCTATTGGATTGATGTCGCTTTTGGCTATCCTAACGCAAGGCCATTTGCCTTGCGGGCCTTCTTTTGGCCATTTCAATAGAGAAAAATAGCCCCCATCATTTGAGAAGGGCGAGTTTGTCATTTAATTTGCGATAGATTCTTTTCTGAAACCAAGGCTCGGTCGACGCGGCGATGGCCCCTTCCAAAGAAAACCAGCGAACCCCGCTGTTCTCGTCCTCTTTTATCGCGAGTTTCTCCTGGTCATCCGCTTCGATGAGATAAGTGACGTTTAGATGCAGATGCGAAGAAACGTAATGGCCGTGTTTTTCGTGTCCGTCCACGGTTAGAACCTCCAACGAAAAAATGCTGTTCTGAATTGGCTTCAGTTTCGTGAGGCCGCTTTCTTCTTGAATCTCTCGGAGGGCGACGGCCAATAGATTCTCGTCTCCGTCCGCATGCCCACCAAGCCAACTCCAGGACTGGTAGATGTTGTGGTAGACCATCAGAGCTTTGTCGTGGTTTTGATTTATGACCCAGGCCGAGGCCGTCATGTGGGCCAACGTGTTTTTCCGGGTGAAAACATCCGCCTCGCTCTTGAGGCAATGAAGGATCAGCGCCTTATCCTGGCTTTCCTGCTCGTTGAAGGGGACGAAAGATGCAATTGCCTGGTCGATTTTCATGGTTTGAATTATAGGCCGTTTTCAATGGAAAAGAAAACGAGGGGCAAAACATGGCCAACGCTTATCCTTTTATGGTTTGGCCGGGAAGAGAGGTGATCGCAGACTTCGCTAACGATGGCTGGCACTATTTTATGGTTTTTGTCATGTGAGCGGGTCATCATGAACGCCAATCAGCGTTGTCCGATTTCGTAAGGGATGCCTTCGGCCTTCGGACACCCGGATTTCTTATGCGTGATG
>MVZL01000001.1 GCA_002068375.1 Tenericutes bacterium ADurb.BinA155 | reverse complement strand
GAAGCTTTTCCCGCCGTATCCGGAAGATCTGAAGGCCTATGAAATCCTGACAAATTTGGCGAACGCTCAACTTAATGCCGCGAACCCCCAACCCGCTCAAACGAATGTCTATCTCCAGCAAAACTATTATCCTGGCCAAGGCCAACCGGGTGCCCAGCCCAATCCTCAGGTCGCCCCGCAACCGCAACCCCCTTACCAGCAGATGGGTTCTCCTGCTCAATCTCAACTCCCGCCGCAGCAGCCTTATCAAGGTCAGATTCAGCAACAACCTTATCGGACGCCAAGTCAACCGCAGCCGGGACAGATTTCCCAGCAGCAGGAAGCCAATCCTTTAGACGTGATCGACACCACCTCGGAGGATAAGAAATAATGGACACCTTCCTTTTGTTCGCCTCCATTGAGATGTCGGAAAACGATAAGAGGGCCTTAATTGCTCTCATCATCATTTTGGTTATCCTTTTCGTCTTAATTGGTTTGCTCGGCATGGCGGTTCGAAAGACCATGCAGTACCAAGCCCGCTACGCCGACACGATGATGCACGATGTCACCGTCACCCACGTGGTGACCACCCCTTCCCAGTTCCGGATTTTAGGACGGAAAAAGAACCATCGCCGCCTCTACCGTCAAAGTTTAATTCCCTTCGCCATCATGGCCACGGGGGTCTTAGTTTGGGTGATTTACTGCCTAGCCACTTCGACCTGGACCAACAATATCTTTGCGGAATTCGGCGACCTCTTCTTTGTATGGGATTGGGCCGATTCCAAAAACTGGGTCGCCGTTTTTAACCTCACCCTCTTAGGCAGATGGCCGGATTTAATCCACGCCCCATTCATCGAGGTCACCCATATCGCTTCTTATTTTGAAGTCCTCTTTATTTTGGTGGGTGGAGTTTGGTATCTCGTGGTTGTTCAAGCCTTTATTAGCCGGGCTCTTCAATTACAAAAACGCAGCCGCGACGTCTTCTCAAAGAGCCTTGAAGGCTATAAGGCCAACGACATTGATACCAGCAAGGTACCCCCGCTTCCACCATCGGATTAACGACTAATTTCTTATTCGTGAAATCCGTGAATGTGCTCAAGCATCCACGAAGACCATCCTAAAGGAAGGAAACGGACGATTGCCTTCGTCATTTTCCGATAAAACCAAGTTGAAAAACCATGGCCTTTTTCTAAGGGTTCTGGTTTGAACCGGACGCCATAAATTCGTTTGTAAATGCGACGCCATTTTCCGGAATACCGTGAACGGTTATCTTGAAACCAAGGACGAAAATACGCGCCGGCGTTGAAGTGTATGATAACCGGATGCTTTTGGGCTTCTTTATACTGCTTTTTCAAAAACAGTCGAAACGTTTGTGACCATTTTAAATAACGAGCATAGGTGTAAGAATGAAGAAGACTATAAGAGTTGAAAACAGGGTCTACGTAGACAATCTGATCACCGAAAAATTCGTTGATGAACGTTTGATCAACAACCTTTCCCACCAGTTTTTGAACATCGCAATGGATAAAAGTATCTAAAAAATGTAAGGAACGGAGTTTTGCCAAATCGAAAAGTAAAACGCCGCCATTGAGGGTTCCTGACCGAGGCCCCTCTTCGATTAAGGGCGGATTTTTTGTCGACCCATAAGATATTTCGTGAACGCCTGCAATTGCTTTCCCTTTTAAATCGGTATTCCAAAGTGGATCAATTGGTCGAAGGATCAGCGTATCCGCATCAATAAAAACAACTCGTGTCGTTTGAGGCAATAAATCCGTGAGAAACAAACGGGCGTATGTAAGATAGTGACCTCCCCAGGATGGAACATGGAGACCGGCACAAGTGGCTTCAACTTCGGATGCATCTAGGGGAGTCAACGAGGCACCATAATCGGCTGCCAGTTTTTGAATATAGGAGAAATCTCTTGTTCCTCGAGGATCCAATAAAATGAAGAGAGAAATGTTGGGACGCCCGTTTTTTGCTTCGACTTGAAGCAATGAAGCAATGGAAATAACCGAGGTGTAATCAAAACACGTATAGACAACGTTGATCGGTTCAGCTTCGTTTGTTGTGACCATGGCTTAATTAAAGTCGTCTTTCGCCAAAACCCAGCCCGCAAAATAGAAGAGACCAGAAAGCTGTAAAGATAAGAGATCGATTCCGAACTGGCCCCAATTGGCGGTTTGAACGAGCGAAACGATAGATAGGACCAAGTCTGCAGTAAGGCTAATAAGAAGGATGACCGCCATTAAAGAAACAAAGGAAATAAAAGGCCCTTTGCCTCTTGCGTAGGAGAAGCCACCAATCCCCGAGAGAATCAAGAACACGATCGCGACCGGCATCGCGCAATACTGAATCATCGCGGGGACAGAGTTCCATTTGACCGCGTTTTGGATCGGCGAAGCAATAAAGACCAGAAGTTCAAAAGCCGCGTCGAGGAAAAGAAGAACCGAGCCGATGCAAAGCAAAACCAGCCCGACCTTGATCACTCGGGCCCCGTGGGCTTGTTTCTTTAGGAACGCCGCCTGGTCCTCAGCCTTTGCCATATAGTTATTTTAACGCTAACACGAGATCGGCGATTTCCCAAATGAGAAACCCGAGGACAATCAACGAGAAGAAAACGAAGAGCCAAAAGACCCGAGTTCGAGCGACGCCCTTTTGGGCTTCTTGGTCATCCGCTTCAACCGGCAAGGTCGACACAAAAGAATCTTGCGGAGTCGGATTAGAGTTGTTATTCGGTCCCGGATTCATAGCCATCAGTATTTAAGGTTGGACGAGGTCCGCGGATAAGGCTCGGTATCCCGAATATTCGCGACGCCGGTGATATACATGAGTAGCCGATCGAAGCCAATGCCAAAGCCCGAATGGACGCAGCCACCATATTTCCGGAGGTTCAGATACCACTCCAGTCCTTTGGTATTGCCAATCTTGTCCATCTTGGCTTTCAAAACGTCATAACGTTCCTCACGCTGAGATCCGCCGATGATTTCACCTTCACCCGGGACCAAGCAGTCGCAAGCGGCCACGGTCTTGCCGTCATCGTTCTCACGCATATAGAAAGCTTTGATTTCTTTCGGATAGTCAATCAAGAACATCGGGCCCTTCACGATCTCTTCGGTGAGATAACGTTCGTGCTCGCTCTGTAAGTCCATCCCCCACTCGATGTTGGAATTATCGAACTTATGGCCTTTCTTGACCGCTTCCTGAAGGAGTTTGATCCCTTCGGTATATTCCATGTGAGTGAATGGGGTGTTCAAAACATGGTTCAACTTCTCGAGCAAACCCTTATCGATGTAGGTGTTGAAGAACGCCATTTCATCGGGGCAATGATCGAGGACATAACGGATGCAGAACTTGATGGTTTCTTCCATCAAAGCCATATCATCATCAAGGTCGGCGAACGCGATTTCCGGTTCGATCATCCAGAACTCGGAAGCGTGGCGCGGAGTGTTGCTCTTTTCGGCCCGGAAAGTCGGCCCAAAGGTATAGACATCACGGAACGCCATCGCGAAAGCTTCGACGTGGAGCTGACCTGAAACGGTGAGCGAGGCCCGACGGCCGTAGAAATCATTGATCGGATCTTTGGCATCGGTGGTCACGGTGAAGACCTGGCCCGCGCCTTCAGCATCATTCGCGGTGATTTCCGGGGTGTGGACATAGATGAAGCCTTTGCCCTGGAAGAACTCGTGAATCGCCATCGCTAAAACACTGCGAACCCGATAGAGCGCTGTGAACGTATTGGTCCGGGGACGAAGATAGGCAATATCGCGGAGATATTCCATCGTGTGGAATTTCTTTTGGAGCGGGTAATCCGGATCAACGTCGCCAAGGACGACGATTTCGGCCGCGTGGACTTCAAAGGGCTGTTTCATGGCAGGGGTGAGTCGGATTTCGCCTTTCACGGCGATCGAAGCCCCGGTCAAAATATGGGCGATTTTGGCATAGTCTAAAATCGCGGAGTCGTAAACAATTTGAATATTCTTGAAACAGGTTCCATCGTTTAGCTCGATGAACCCAATCGATCCGTTATCGCGGTTCGTCCGCACCCAGCCTTCAAGGTAGACGGGATTCAAGGCGGTCAGATCTTTTTTCGAAGCGAACTCTTCATAGAGTTCATGGACAGTAATGGCTTTTGGTTGCATGCGTTTAGTATAAAGGCGAACGAGCAAAAAGAGTAGAGGTCTTTGCTTTTAGCAAAAGAAACTCGGAAGTTTCATTGACGGGTTTATTCCTAGGATTAGAAGAATGAAGGGGTTATAGTTGCCTCGGAGATAATGTTCATGAAAAAGCATTCGCTGATCCTTTCGAGTTTGTCCATCTTGCTCCTTTGCTCTTGCGGAACGAGCGGAAATTCAAGTGCCGCGGTAACTTCATCCGTTTCTTCAAACATGACGGCCTCTTCAGCTTCGACAAGCGTCGTCATTTCATCTTCTTCAAGCAGTAACGTGACCACCTCGCAAGTTGCGCCCGGAGAGTTCGTCTCATTTACTTCGGATCTTCTCCCCGCGACCGCACAAAGCAAATATCTTGCCGATACGGAAATCACCATCGGAAAAACGAAATTCATGGTAAACCAAATCGAGCAAGGCACCGGCGAATATGCTGGTCATATCCAGGCGGCAAAAGGCAAAGAAAGCGAGACCGACACCACCATCACTGCCGATCCTGGTTCCATCTATAACGAAACCGAAATGTCGGGTCTACTGACTTTGTTTATCCTCGATAAAACAAACCAATGGAATACGGTGAAAGCCATCCCGACCGTCTACACCGGCTCCGCGATGAATCCAAGCGAAGAAGAAGCCACCGCGACCACCGAAGCCATGACGATCGACGGCAAAAAATACGATGTCTACACCTACACCATCGTCAAAGGCTACTTCGCCTATTGGGACTATTCCGCCCGCGCCGCCTATATCAAAGAACTTCGAATTTCTTGTTAATTGAATTTGTCCCAATCGGAAATCTTCCAGTTGGGGTCAACCCCTAAGGTTAAAGGGGCAAAGATTTTACGAGCATAAAGATGCTCCGCGACCTTGGCGATCATGGCCGCGTTATCGGTCGTGCACCAAAGCGGAGGAATAATGAGCTCGACTCCGGTTCCATTAAGGCGGTTCTTCATTTGTTCACGGAGATACGAATTCGCGGACACGCCCCCAGCCAAAACCATTTGTTTGACGTGATAGTCTTGGGCGGCTGCAGTCGCTTTTTCGAGGATCATTCCAATCGCAACATCCTGGAAGGAACGGGCCATGTCATCGAGACGAACTGGCTCGCCTTTCATTTTGAGGGTATTCACAAGGTTGATGACCGAAGTCTTGAGACCGGAATAAGAGAAGTCATACTTCCCCGCCCCTGCGCTCGGCTCCGGCAAATCATAGGTATGCTGACCAAGCTTCGCGTGTTGATCGATCGGAAGACCGCCAGGATAAGGAAGCCCTAAGACCCGAGCGACCTTGTCGTAGCACTCGCCCACCGCATCATCTTTGGTTTCGCCAATGATTTCAAAATCGAGGTCGCCCTTCATGATGACGAGTTCGGTGTTGCCTCCGGAAACGACAACGCAAAGTAGCGGGAACTTCAAAGTTCCGACATACTCGTTCGCATAAATATGCCCGGCCAAATGGTGGACCGGGATCAGCGGCTTATCGTAAAGCATCGCTAGAGTTTTCGCGGCTTGTAAGCCCACGTGGAGACAGCCTATGAGGCCCGGTCCCCGGGTGACCGCGAAAGCATCGATCTCTTCGGGTTTGAGTTTGGCTTGCCGCAAGGCTTCGGTCAAACAAACGGTGATGTTTTCGGTATGGAGGCGCGAAGCGATTTCCGGCATGACTCCGCCATATTTTTCATGGACGGCGATCTGAGTGGCGACAACATTCGACAAAAGCTTCCCGTCTTCGGTAATGGCGACGCTGGTTTCGTCGCAGCTCGATTCGATTGCTAAGATCCTAGTCATTGATGATGCTCCTCACCATGTAGATGGCATCTTCGCCATCGTCATAGTATTTGGGTTTAGTCGTGATAACTTCAAAGGAATGTTTCTTGTAGAAACGTTGGGCGTTCGTGTTGTTGTTGCGCACCTCAAGAGTGACGAAATCGACTTCGTCTTCTTGGGCCTTGCAGGTTTTCACCATCTCGCCGATGAGCTGGGTTCCAACACCCCGTTTACGGAATTTCTCATCGACCGCGATCTGATTGATCGTTGCCGAATCGAAGGTGATCATGAAATCGATGAAACCGACCACATTGGAATCCACGACCGCGACCAAAATCGTTGCCACGGGGTTCTCCATTAACTCGTATTTCATCTGTTTCTCGGTATAAGGATTCTTAAACGCAGCGTCCTCAATCCGCATAACCGAGGACAGATCCGCCGAGTTCATTTTCCGAACGATGATCTTGATCTCAGAATCGCTATAGGAATCCTTGAGATAAACCGGCCGTGCCCCTAAGGGTTCGGCGCAAAGATTCTTCGCGGTATCCGCTTCGTTCAGATTCCGAAGAACATCAATCGCTTGACCTTGGAGTCCAAGATAGCCAAGATCGCCTGAAAGAACATAGTCGGGATGTTCCTTGGCATAAGCAATCACTTGTGGATTATCCATGATGCGATCGGAGAGGATCTCCTTATCGTCTTGATAAACCCCGATATAGCTCCGTTGACTCCGAGCGTTCGTTAAGCAAATGGTCGGCTTTCCTTTGACCTTCATCATTTCGAGCGAAGAGACGAGATAAAGAGGGATATTGAGCGCGAAAACGATGGTTTTTGCGATCGTGAGGGCAATCCGAATTCCGGTATAAGAACCCGGGCCTTTCGTCACGGCGACGAAAGCGATATCCTGACGGTTCACTTGGTTTCTCTTCAGAATCTTATCGATCTCGGCAACCATGTATTCCGATTGCTTTTGCCAGGCTTCATAAGCGATCTCATCGATAAGCTTATGATCCTTCGCTAGGCCCACCGAAAGTCCGGTGTTCGAGCTATCGAGCAATAAACTGTACATTAGAAAGCCTCCTTGACCGCTTCCACGATCTCATCGAAATGAGCGTTAGGGGAAGTCATCGTGATTTCGCGGTTATCTCCACCGATATTCTTAATGACGATCTCAAGGCACTCCGGCGGTAAAAGTTTTTGGACATACATCGGCCACTCGATGAAGCAGACCCCATTGCCTTCGATGAACTCGTCGAGCCCGAGCTCAATGTTCTGATTCTCGAGGCGATAAGCATCAATGTGATATAAGGGCAGGGTCCCTTTAAAGTAGCATTTCATGATGTTAAAGGTCGGGGAAATGACGTCCTCTTGACACTTTAATGCTTCGGCGACCCCACCGACGAGCGTGGTCTTGCCCGCCCCAAGGTCCCCTTTCAGCAAAACGACATCGCCCACCTTAAAATAGGGGGCGATTCTTTGGCCGAGTTTATGGGTCTCGACCTTCGAATGAGTTTGGAATGTGTAATTCATAATTGCTATCCGCGAGGGTGATTATATCACCACCCAAGATGATTAAGGGGCAGCCTGTGTTTCTTCAACTTGCGGAGCCGCGCCTATTTAGGGCCGAGGCTAGCCACGCTTAAGAAGCATTTTGCATGACTAAAAGGCAATTTTCGACCGCCATTTTTGAAGCTCTCTTCCATTCAAAAAGTAACGAAGTATTTGCAACGAAAAGATCGGTAAGAAAACTCAAAGCATACGATTTAGCAAATATAGCACCCCTTATATAGACTTATTTTTGACATGGTGCCGGAATAAAATGAGAAAAAGAGACATCATTAGGAACATGCGATGTTTCAAGAAAAAATAGATGAATTTTTCAAATTTGTTTTGAGATAGATCTTTTGTCATCGAACGAAGAGTTTTAGTTTTCCCTACATTCGAAACAAAAGACCTTGTTACGTTTAACTTCAGTTTGCCTTCATATTGATGTATCAGGGCGGGATAGATTAAAACTAGAAGCCTATGGGCCATGACGTTTTTGACTTCGACGATTTGCTGATCCGACCATCCATTTCTCAAAAACATCGCGACCGAGGCATCGAAAAAAAGATCAAAATTAGCTAAAGGCTTGCCTCCAGCGTGAATAACGCTGCTCATATTCGGACGCCAATAATAGCCAATATAATCATCCAAAACAACACATTTTTCTGAGCAATGTAGAACGTAATCGGTTACAAAAACTCCGTCCTCAAAATAATAATCAAATACTGGGACCTTAATGTTGTATTTTAAAAGAATTTTTGTCTGGAACGCCTTTCCCCAAACCGCTCCGGTGAAACAATTGTTTCGTCCCAAAGGATTCTGTACAGAAAAACTAGCTTCGAGAATGTGTTTTTGCATTTCCTGAGCGCTGATTACGGTTGGAGTTTTCGGAATGGAAAGGTTATCAAAAGCTGAATAGTCCGTTGTACTACCAAAGGCGATAAAATCCGGGCGGATAGTTTGAATGGTTTGAGATAGAATTAACAAGCAATTTTGTGCAAGCAGATCGTCAGAATCAACGAAAACAACGTACTCTCCCTTTGCCCTTTGAATCCCGTAATTTCTCTTAACACCGATCTCACAAATATCAACGTGTTCTATTTTGACTTTTTTGAAAAGAGGAAGACCATCGGCACTGGAGTCATCACAAATCAGCAAACATTCAAAATCCTGAAACGATTGCTGCTCGATTGATTGAAGGCAGGAGCAAAGCAAAGACTTGGAAATCTTATGGGCGATAATGATAACTGAAAAAAGCATCTTAATTATTCTAAACTAAAAGAAAAAAACCTAGAAGAATTTGTGATTGCTGTTTTCAAAAAGGCGCAGTATAAAAACCCGGCGCAATAGTTGCTGAAAATCTGGCACGTCGTATTCGCTTTCGTTTTTCTCGATTGATTATAAACGGGCTGTTTAGGATAAATTCGGCTAAGTTAACCCCCCCCCGGATTCATCACACTTCGTGGGAATTTCAATTTACCTCGAAAATACTTGAACCCGATTTCTTGGATGTAAAAAAGAATCAGTAGTCAAAAAATCGGGCGGCAATCGTTAAACAAGTAAATCTTAAAACTAAAGCCCCTTGTTAAAAATAGCACTGGAATTAGAATGAAATTAGTATGAAAACATTAGATTGTATCATTGTTGGTGGTGGCCCGATCGGTTTATACGCGGCGGTTCAATGCGAAACGAAGAAACTCTCTTTTCGCCTCCTCGAAGCTTCGGAATCTCTCGGCGGTCAAACCCTCAATCTCTATCCGGAAAAAGAGATTGTGGATATTCCCGGAATCCCTTCGATCATCAGTAAAAATTACATTACCTCTTTAGTTCAAAAGATCGACCCCGTGAATGTGAGTTTGAATACCACCGTCACGGCTTTTCGCCACGAAAAAGAGGGCATCATTATTCAAACCAATCGCGGGGAGATGAAAGTCCGTAATCTCATCTTGGCGACCGGTCTAGGCTTCTATAAGCCCCGGCCTTTAGGTCTGCCCAATGAAGAGAAGTATTCGAACATTCTTTTTGCCCTTAAGGACTTCTCTTTCTTAAAGGATAAGAAGGTTGCGATCTTCGGAGGCGGCGATTCCGCGCTCGACTGGGCCAAAGAGATTTCAAAGATCTCTTCGCATGTGAGCCTAGTCCATCGCCGGACCGAATTCCGAGGAAATCCTGACACAATCAAAGGCTGCCCTGTCTCCCTTTATCTCCCTTATATCCCCCACGCTTTAATCGAAAAGGATGGGAAATGCATAGGCGTTACGATTGAAAACGTAAATGACCATCAACTCGTTTCTTTGGAAACGGATTACATCCTCGTGAACTATGGTTCGGTTCCTTCGCCCTCGCTCCTTGGCTTAAAACCGGGACCGACTTTTGGAGCTTTAGTGAACGAGCATTCCGAAGCGGAACCCCACGTCTATGCGATTGGGGATTGCTGCTCCTACGAAGGCAAAATCAAACGGATCGCCCATGGCAATGAAGACGCCGATAAAGCGATCGCCGCTATTGTGGCTTCGCAGCGATAGGCTTATTTTCGTCAATAAACTTTTGATATAAAGCACTGATCACCGAATCCACAAACGGGAATTCCTTTTTCGCGATCATCTCTTGGACTTCGTTCTTGCTCTTTTCGATCGCGGCAGTGAGATCAGGCGGATAGCCATAGGTAAGGACATGGCGTTCAAATTCCTTCTCATCAAGGGTCCGTTCGACCATATCCGGATAGAGTTTGACGTCGAGATCGTAGTCGATGTATTTGAGGTAGCCATGATCAAGTAATGTCGGGGTGGCGATATTGACGTAATAGCAAATTCCACCATTCTCTTTGAACATCGCGATCACGTTCATCCAGCGTTTCTTAAATAAAAGGAAAACCGCGTGCTCACGGGTCATCCACTTCCGGCCATCCGATTCGGTAACCGAGCTTCCTTTCGAAGCTAAAGCCCAATAATCTGGGGTTTCTTGGACGAGAAAAGCTGGGCTCCATTGCCGATGCAAAAGCCCGTCATGCTTGTACGCTTGGACTTTCATCCAACGATCAAACCTCGGATCCATGCTGCTCATCTGTTCTTCCTGACAAAGACTTTGACCAAAAAGGCCTCGGTCTTACCCGAGGCCATTGTAAACCCGCTTCAAAGGTTTACAAGTTTTTATACATGATCGTCTCGACAAACTTGCAGACGTTGCGGCAGCGATCCGCGGTCTCTTCGAGCATGGTGTACATCGCTTCGCCGCGGTGTCTAGCGAATCCATCGGTGATGGTCATATACATCGTATGCATGTCTTCTTCATAAATATCGTCGGTTTCCTCTTCGAGGCGAACCACTTCCATAATATAGGGCTTTAAGACGCCTTCTTTCTGGAATTCAGGGAAGTGTTGAAGACAAATCACGGTCTTGCCAATGCATTCATCGACAACTTTAGCAAAACGAACCGTATCAGCAGGGAGTTCATGATAATCGTAGACATAGAGTTTTAACGGAACTTCTTCGATCGCGTCGGTAATGTCGTCGATTTGGCGCAGGAGCTCCAGAATGTCTTCCCGGTCAATCGGGGTCATGAATTCGCGGGTGAGCTTTTCCATCACGGCGTGCTTTTCCTCATCCGCGGTATGTTCGATAAGGTGAATGGAATTTTTGATCTCCTTTAACTTGGAGTGATCAAAATGCTCCAAGAAGTCGAGGAGGGCTTCCGAACATTTTTTGGCGTATTCCGCTAAGCGCGGGAACGAGTCGTAATAGTAATTCGTTTTCGTTTTTCCAAACATATTTTTATGCTCCTTATTTAAAGATAGCTAAGAGTAAGGCGGTTAACCCGCCGCCAAGCAAAACCGCGACCGGCAAAGTGATAAGCCAGGTGAGAATCATTTCGCCGGCGACATCCCAGCGAACACGCCGGATCCCTTTGGAGGCTCCGGAACCTAAAATCGCGCTCATTTTAACCTGCCCGGTTGAGACCGGCCAACCCGCAAAAGTAGCAATCAAAAGCCCCACAGATCCCGCAAGATCGGTCGCAAAACCTTGATATTTTTCCAGTTTAGCCATACCAACACCGACCTTTTTGATGACCTTGTATCCGCCGAAGCAAGTTCCGATCAACATCACGGCTGCAACCATCAGAATGACCCAGGTTGGAATGTCCGTTGTGACCACTTCCGTCTTGCCATTTGCGACCGCGACAATCATGAGGAAGACGCCAATGAATTTTAGGCCATCCTGAACTCCGTGCATGAAGGCCATTGCCCCCGCCGAAAAGTCCTGGGCGATGTCAAAAAACTTTGTGGTTTTTGAACGTTTCATTTTTTGGCAGATTAGTTCAATGATTTTGACAAAGACCCAGCCGAGAATAAAGCCAATGATGAGGGAAGCGAAAATCCCGATCACCGTCGTCAGCCATTCCATCCAGTTGATCCCGCTGAACCAATTGGATCCGCCGCTCATGGCGACATAGGCAATTGAAGCTCCCGTTAAGCCACCGAGAAGTTCGTTGCTTTCCGACGAAGGAAACCCAATTAAAGTCGCGATCGTTGAGAAGATCAGAATCGATAACATCGCTACGCTAATCATGATGAGAGCTTCTTGAGGCATCAAAGCCCCGCTCGCATCTTTCGGTAACGCCACGATATTAGCAACGGTTGAAGCAACGCCTGTTGCTAAAACCTTCGATAAAAAGCCCATTGCGATTACGCCAAGGCAATTGAAGATCGCGGCCATGATGACGGCTTTTCGAGCATCGATCGAACGGGTCGATACTGCCGTCGCAATCGCGTTTGGTGCATCACTCCACCCGTTCACAAAGACAACAGCCAAAGTCAAAATGGCCGCCAGAAATAGCCAAGGTTGGTTCACTCCGGCATTAAAGAAATCCGCGATGCTCATTCTCTTAATTAACGCTTATCGTCGTTTATTTATTGTACGCGCGTGGAAACGATAGAAAAAGCCCGCCTTTCGGAAGGCGGGCCTTTCTGGATTTTATTGAGCGGGATGCTGCGGGTCGAAGAGGAGACCGAGATCAAGGAACTGTTTGAGGTTGGCTTTGAACTCTTTGCTCGGGTTCGGATTAAAAGGTTTTTGAAGCGGGATCACCATGAGGTCATCTTCGTAGCCAAGGCACATATAGGTCCGGCCTTGTTTAATCGAGATTGCCACATCGACCAGGGTCTTGTTGGTGACAACTTGAGCTAAGGCCTGGCGAATCGCGTGGGTGAGGAAATGTTTTTCTTCGTTATCGCCATAGACCGCGTATTTGGCGTTTTCTTCGATGCAGTTCATCCGTTTGATGCAGCTCGGCGGTAAGGCCCGATCGTTGCCTTTGAAGTAGATGACTAAACCCGTTCCGGTGTATTCATTAGGCATCCGAAGGTATTTGCCAACGAAGGTGGTTTCAAGGGCTTTCTTGCCCTTAATCTGCGAAGCACAATCGACGATCGCACAATCGCGGCCTTTGTAGGTGAAAGTGACGCCATAACGGCTTCCGACCTTGTAGACATCGTCGTACATGCCATTATCAGTGAATTCTTTTTGATCCAGTTTCAGGTCGAGATCGGCATGAAAACCTTTCACTTCGAGTCCATCGGTCGCGTAGTCATAGCTCGCGGCGTAATAACGTTTGAAATACTCTTTGATCTCATTATCGGAGTGTTTGCGGAAGAAATAGGAATAGATCCCTAATCCCACCACCGCCACGCCAGCGACACAAAGGGAAATGATGAGAGCCGCGCTCTTCCAGGCCTCGACAAGATAAGGAACGATCCAGCCCACCACGATCACAACCACAACGGCAATCGAGACAATGAGCTTGATGGTGTTATCTTTCTTATACTGCTTAAAGAAATCTAACCGCGCGTTTTCAACCGCCTGAAGATGATCGTCATCGTAGGTATACTTGACCGGTTCTTCCGGCTTCTTTTCTTCGGGTTTCAGTTCCGGTTTTTCTTCGGGTTTCGGTGCGGCGGATTCGGCGGGTTTTACTTCAGCCGCCTTCACTTCAGCCGGTTTTTCTTCGGCTTTCGGTGCGACGACTTCTTCTTTCGGATCGACTTTTGTTTTCTTCGGGGCAGCTGTCTTTGTCGCTTTCTTTGCCATGTTCATGTCCTCGTAACAAGAGGACTATAACACGCGCGAGGGGAAAAGGACTATTTTATTCTGCTTTGATGGAACGAGATTGAAAATAACGGTTTAGGTTCAATAACGGCCCATACGCCCCCATTAGAATGACGAGAGCAAGCGCGCCAGAAACCGGAACATAGATCGCATTCGTGATGAGCGCGGCTTGGAAGGTATAGCCGTAGTTGATCATCGAGGAAGCCATGCTGCCAATCATCCGGAAAAGGATCGCGAGGATGACCCCCACAAAAATCGCGATTTCGCCTTTGAGGTTATAAGTCTTCGCTTTCGGCGAGAAGATAATCGGGGCAAAAAAGCCGAGAATTGCGCAGGAACCAAAGCCCACTAAATAATCGAGCGGATAGAGGAAGAAGCCATAGCCGTCGCTTAAGCAAGTGATGAGGCCGAAGACAAGACCGCTGGCGAAGAATCCTTTGGTTGGGCCGTGGCGTAACGCGATGATAAATAAAGGAAGCGTGGCAATACTGATGTTGCCCGCTTGGCCGGGAATGTGCGGAATCACATAGTGAACGAAGACGTCGATTACGATCGCGGCCGCGGTCAAAATGCCAATCTCCGTCATATCGCGGATGCTCATCTTTTCCTTATCGAAGGCCGCGGAGAAAGCCGCTAAAGCTCCCATAAAGGCAAAGACGGCAGAAAGGATTAACCCTCCGCCAAGGCGCGAAGAAGAATTGCTCCGATAGTCTTTCATGTAATCCCAGAAGGCTTGGCCACCCACTATATGGAGGCAGTTAGCGTAGTCATAGAACGAGGCACCGATCAAAAAGAAGATCCCAGCGACGATGTAGACGATCATGGCCGCGGTCAATGACCACGGGAATTTCATTCCCAAAACGGATAAGATTATTCCAACCAAAACGAAGATGAAAGCGGCGAGTAAGGGCCAAACCAGCGCGGAACCTTGGCCAAAGATCATGCCAAAGCCAAAATCCGTCCGATCCCCGTGGCTAAATTCCCAATAGCCCCCTTCATTCCAACTGGCGGTCACCGGCTTCGCGCTCACAAACGGAGCCAAGAATCCAAAGAAGACACAAGCGCCGAAGAACACGGCGAAAATCCAAATGTTTTTCGAAATCCAATCGAGGACTTTCGGCGTCTTGTTCGGTTCAACTTCTTGCGGCGAATTAGGCTTGTCCATAAAAAATACCTCCGGTGGACACTAGGACCCTCGGAGGAAAAAACGCTCCCTCCGCCAGCATTGCCTGGATCAGGTGCCGTCGAACCTGCACAAGGTTCCTCTCAGCCCGCTACTGGCGAGCTCCGGAATAAATGTAGTCTAGTCTTTATTTGTTGCCCCAGTCAATAGGGGTGGACCCGTGCTCTACGAGCAAAGAATTGCATTGGCTGAAAAGATGCTTGCCAAACCAGCCGCCATAATTCGCGGCCAAAGGCGAAGGGTGGGACGCGATCAAAGGAAAGTGTTTCGGGTTCTGAATGAACGGCAAATATTTCCGGGCGAAAGTCCCCCAAAGCATAAAGACGATCGGCTGGTCCAATTTATCGATATATTGCATCACGTCCGCGATGAAATTGTCATATTCAGCCCGTTGATGGGAGAGGGCTTGGCCCGCCCGAACGGTCAAATAAGCATTGAGCAAAAGCACCCCTTGCTCCGCCCAGCAAGTGAGGTCGCCATTATTGAAGTCCATCGGGATATTGAGATCGGATTGGATCTCTTTGTAGACGTTAATGAGCGAAGGGGGAATCGGTGTTCCTTTGGGGACGGAGAAAGACATACCCATCGCTTGGCCTGGATTGTGATAAGGGTCCTGACCGATGATTACGACTTTGAGGTCGCTGGGTTTCGTTAAGGCAAAAGCCTGATAGACCAAATTACGGGGAGGGTAGATGGTATATTTGCTATATTCGGAATCCAAAAAAGCATGGAGGGACTTCGAATATTCCTGTTCCTTCACGTGGTCAAAGAGATCTTTCCAGTCACTGAGCATACGTTTATTATAAGTTTTTCGCTTCGCGCGTGTGCGATATAATGATTCCTATGAAGGTCTTTTGGCTGTTCAATCATCCGGCGCCTTACAAGGTCGATTTCTTTAATGAGCTAGGGAAATCTTGCGACCTCACTGTCCTTTTTGAGCGGGCCAACGAGGCGGGGCGAAACGCCATCTTCTATTCCGAGAACCCGTTAACTTTCCACGCGGTCATCGCGCGTTCGTTAAAGCTTGGCGGCATCAATAACTGGACGAGAGAACCGGTCCGTATGATCAAAAATGGCCATTACGACTTGATCGTGATCAATGGCTGGCGCACCGTGACGGAACGGAACGTGATCAGCTATCTTAAGCGTCACCATATTCCCTATATTTTCTATATCAACGGCGGGCTCATCAAAGCCAAAGAGAATGCGATCAAATTCGAGGTCAAACGTTCTTACATCAAAGGGGCGAACGCCTATTTCTGCCCCGACCGGAATTCCGCGAAGTATCTGACCCATTATGGGGCGGACTCCAGCAAGATTTTCCTCTATCCCTACTCTTCGATCTTTGCCTCCGAAGTGCTCCCTTCGCCTTACACCCCCTATCAAAAGAAAGCGCTGCGGGATCGGATCCATCTTCCCGGCGAAAAGATCTTCGTTTCCTCCGGCCAATTTATCGAGCGGAAGAATTTTGGCGAACTGATCGCCATCTGGAAAGAGATGCCGAAGGAATGGACCCTGCTCCTCGTTGGCGAAGGCAAGCAAAAGAAAGATTACGAAAAAGAGAAAAAAGACCTTGGTCTTGAGAATGTGATTCTCCTCCCGTTCCGTCCCCACAAAGAATTGCTCCGGCTCTTCCGGGCTTGCGATGCCTTCGTCTTCTTAAGCAAAGAAGATATCTACGGCCATGTGATCAATGAAGCGTTATCGCAAGGCTTACCCGTTGTCTCCTCAAGTCATGTCAATGCAGCCGCCCACCTCATCAAAAACGGGTATGATGGTTTCTTGATCGATCTCGGGGATCCCGCGGCGATCGAGCACGCGATTGCTCAATCCGTCGACCCCGTGATGCAATCTAACGCGATTGAAGTGGCAAAACAGAACACGATTGAGATCAGCGCTCAGTTCCACCTCGAACAATTCGACCGCCTCATTAAGGAATTTCACTCATGAACGTCATCTATCTCACCACCGCAATGCGGGATGACGATTTCCGTCTCCTCGTCCATCTCGCCACCAAAAAACCAAACCCCGCCGGGCAGAACTTTCATAATAAAATCATCCGGGCGATTTCCTTAAAGGACAATATTCAGGTTTATTCGATCGTTCCTTCTTTTGAACACATCGTCTATGAAGGCAACTTCGAAGGAAAAAGCGTGATTGATTTCTTCTATTTCGAAGCCCCGAAGAACCGGTTCAAACGTTATTTTAGCTTGGCCAAAACCATCGCTAAAACCATTGAAGGACGCTTTGATTATACCCGACAAGCCGATACGATCATCGTCTACGATTCCCTCAATATCTATCTCGCGAAAGCCGCCTTGATCCTGTCCCATAAACTTGGAGTGAAACGGGTCGCGATCCTCACCGATAACCCCAATAACATTTCCGGGGTGACCCACGCTTACGTGAAGAAAGTCATTAAGCTCAGCCGCACCGCGGATGGATTCTTCTCGCTTTCGAATTCCTTGATCGATCTCTTTAACCCCCATCAGAGGAACTTTGCCATCACCGAAGGCGTGGTCGAGCCGAACCCCCGAAGCTTCCCTCTTTATAACAAGCCTTACATCTATTTTGGCGGGGCCCTGTATATCAAATACGGGGTGCCGGCCTTAATTGCGGCCTATCAAATGGAGAAGCCTGATTACGACCTTTTGATCGCGGGGCACGGCCCCTACGAAGCTGAGGTCCGAGCCGCCTCCTTTATCAATCCCCGGATCATCTATCTGGGTCAAGTCGGCCGGGCCGAAAACTACAACTACGAACGCCATAGTTCCCTCAACATCAATCCCCGCCGCTACAACGAGGACCTCGATAAGAACTCGATCCCGAGCAAGATGCTCGAATATCTTGCGGCGGGTCAGCCGATCCTTTCGACCAAGCAAAGCCGACTGATGACCTTATTCCCTAACGACGTGAACTGGATTGAAACCGGGGATAACATGATCGGGATTAAGCGTTTCTTCCATGACCATCTCGATGCCCGGAAAAAGTTCACCAATCTGAAACTCAATTCCGCCGAAGCCAACGTCCTTTCGAAGTACGGCTTAGAAGCTACCGCCCGAATCTTCCATAGCCTTTTAAGTCGCGTCCTTCATAACGATCAACGTCTCTAATTTCGTTCGCTTTAGTCCCCTCGCGCGGGAATGTATTCGTCGCCGTTCTCTCAAAAAAGAGAGAAAAACGCCCAATAGATATTTATAATGGGGTCCAACATGGAAGAAGTCGCTAGTAAAAAACCGAGTGCTCCTAACGGCAGCAGCAACGTTCGGGTGAACGTCGTGATCAACTTGATCCGGACCTTGACCCTCACGATTCTTTCATTCATCACTTTCCCCTATGTTTGCCGGATTTTAGGCGACTCCACCCTCGGGCTTTATACCTGGGTTAACACCTTCGTTTATTACTTTTTGATCCTTGCGAAAATCAGCATCCCCAATATCGCGATCCGGGAATGCGTGAAAGTCCGGGACGATAAGAAAGCCTTCTCTCACAAAGTCCAAGAGTTCTTTTTGCTTCAGGCCTTCATGACCCTCATTAGCTTCGGCCTCATGGTGGCGATCATGGCAAGCGTCCCGACCTTCAATGACCAAACCTATATGCAGCTTGGCTTCCTTCTTTCGATTAACTTCTTAGCGGGCGTCTTCAGCTTCGAATGGGTCTATATCGCGCTTGAAAAGCACTTCTATATCGCGGTCCGCTCGATTTTGACCCTCGCCTTAAGCGCGGTTCTCACCTTCGTCTATGTGAAGGAACAGACCGAGCCCGCCCGGGTCCTATTCGTCTACGCCTCGATCACGATTCTCTCGACCATCCTCACTTCGCTCATCAACTGTTTGATCTTGCCAAAGTACGTGAGCTTTAAAAAGGAAGGCCCCTACGATTTCCGTTCGATGCTGAAGCCTCTCATCGTCCTCTTTTTCATCAGCTTTGCCCTCACTCTCTATAACGAGACCGACGTCTTGCTTCTCGGCTTCCTTGATAGCACAAAGTCCGCGGTAGGCGCCTATTCCGTCGGGGTCAAAGGAATCGACATCATCATCACGATCATCACGAGCCTTTACGCCGTCTTCATGCCGCGGGCCAGCTACTATTACCAAAAAGAGGATAAGCAGTACTTTCAGAACCTGATCCGTTACTCGATGAACATCACCTTCTTCATCGCAATCCCCGCGATCGCGACCATGACCACGATGGCCCAGCCGATCACCGCCCTAATCTCCGGCAACTACGCGAATAGCCAATACCAGGATGCCTATTTGGTCCTCATCGTCCTCTCGATCATGATGCTCACCTATTCGATCGGGGACAATATCTATACGGAAATCCTGCTCCCGAGCAAACGCGAAAAGATCTATCTCTACACGATGCTGATTGGGGTGCTCCTTAATGTCGGTTTATCACTTTTATTTGCCCTTGTGATCATGCCAGACCACCAAACCTTAGGGGTGGCGATTGCGACGGGGCTCACCGATCTCCTCATCTTGATCTTCCTCATTTACGAGACCCGTGAGTATGCTTTGAAGGCCATCTTCAATCTTAATAACCTGAAGATCATTATCTTTGGGGGAGTGATTGCTCTTCTCACTTACTTCCTCGCCCCGCTTCTTTTAAAAGCCTTGCCGTGGAGTGGAAGTGACCTTTGGAAGAGTTACGTTTTAGAGCTGGTCATCATGGTCGGAGGCGACGCGATCATCTATATCGGTGGCCTCGCCTTAACCAAGGAGAAACTCGTCAGTTCTTTCTCGCCGAAACACCGGAAAGAGATGGAGGAAAAGAACAATGGCTAATCCAAGACTTCATGAGAATAAATTCAAGCGGGCTTTGGTCGTCCCTTTCCGTGGAATCGTCCGGAAGTTCACCCCGATCGAATACGTGAAATACCAGTACAAGTACATTACGCATCACCCCCTCAATCTCAAGAACCCGAAACGTTACACCGAGAAGTTGCAGTTTCTTCGTCTTTTCGTTGATCCCTACGATCACGAAACCATCCAATGCGCCGGTCGGGTCACGGTCCGGGATTACGTGAAAAAGGCGGGGTACGCGGATGCATTAATCCCCTGCTTAGGCATCTATGACCACTTCGAAGATATCGACTTCGATACTTTGCCGGATCGTTTCGTCATGAAGTGCAGCCATGCCTCCGGCTACAACCTTATCGTGAAAGATAAGAACAAACTCGATCTTTCGAAAGCCAGAAAGAAATTCGACCGTTGGCTCAAGACCGACTATGGGGCGAAGACGGTGGAACGTCACTACTCGGGAATCAAACCTCAAATCATCATCGAACAATATATCGGCGATGACCTCCACCTTCCGACCGAATATAAGATCCATGTCTTCAATGGCCACGCTAAGTCTCTTTATGTGGTGACCGGCCGGGGCGAAGATATCCGTTACACCAATATGTACATCGATTGGACTCCCTTTGATGGCAGCCAGTTCAATGGTTGGAAGAAAGCGGATCAGCCCTTAAAGAAACCCGATAACTTTGATCAGATGGTTCGGATGGCGGAAACGCTCTCCAAGCCCTTCCCTTTCGTCCGGGTCGACCTCTATGACGTCAACGGGAAGATCTACTTTGGCGAGATGACCTTCACCCCAGCGAAAGGCACCTTAATCCTGGATGACGATAAGTGCGACTTTGAGATGGGCGAATGGCTCGATATCAGCCGCTTCCTCACCGCGAAGAAAAAGACCAAATAAAAGGGCTTAACGGACAAGACCGCTAAGCCCATATCTATCGTTAGGCTGACCAAGTCGAATCGGGCAGCATGATTTCGTAGAGCATTAAGCAAAGATAATAATCATGAGTCTCACTCATATTGGTGTAGGTCGGATACTTCGCCCGGGCCGCGGCTGGATCTTCGGCCGTAACAAAATCGCCATCGCTCGGAACGCTATAGGTGACTGATAAGCCCACGATCCCTTTCGGATCGAAGTTGAAGTCGGACCAATAGAAACCGACCAAGGCGGTGAACTCCGCCGAGATATTGGTTTCGAGGCGAACCGAGGGGAAGGTGAACGCGTATTTCTCATACCCTTTCGTATAAGGATGCTTATAGAAGTTCACGGTGATATCAAAGTCGCTGAGGCGTCCGGTTCCATAGGGCGTATTGGAGCCCCCGCGGACCACCATACCAAAGTATTGGGATGAAACCAGTTCCTTTGGGAACATCGCTCCATAGCCCGTCTCATCCAGTTCCAGGTAAGCGTAGGAGTTCCAATCGTCGCAGCGAATCTGGCCGTTATAGAGTTTGGAGAGGATGCCATAAGAGAAGGAAGAATCAATTAACGAGAGTTTCTTATTCTGAGTGAATTGGTTTTTTTCAAAAAGGCTATTGTCGGCGAGCTTGCCCGCGTTGTCTCCGCCCGGATTTGAAATATCAAGGCCATTGTAGAGCCAAGGAAGCTGGACCCCATCCACCGTCACAGCGTCGACGTGTTTAGCCCTTAAATCACCGCAGCCATCTTGGCCGCTGCCACTGGGATTGGCCTTATTACCAGAGCCTTCAAAACGCACCGACTCCTGCGTAGCCGTTTTCCCATGGACATCGTAGGTGGCTTTAGCCGTCGTAACGGCCTGAAGGTTCGAATCCCAGATATCGTAATGGTTATTAATGAAATCGCCACCGATGTATTTATCGCCATGATAAAGCTGATCGGTGTCTGCGCAAGAAGCTAAGGCCATCGCAATCACCGGAAGCGCAATGAGCGTCCATTTATTTGTTTTCATTGAGCGGGACCTCCTCTAACGTTGTATCGGCTTCGGGTTTAACTTCGGGCAAAGATTCTTTCTTCGATTCGGCTTGGACCGTTTCTTTCACCGGTTTTGCGACCGCTTTCGGGCTAAAGACGAGACCGGCTAATAAGAAGAGAAGGTAGAACTGGGGGCCCCTCGTCGCGGCAACCAAAGTATTCTGGTCATACACGAGCGGCGTCTCATCATCGAGCAAGGAGAGATAAAGGAGCCCTCCAAGGAGCATCAGGACCGGGATCATTCGATTGGAGCGTTCGCCTTCGCCCTGTGCCAAATAATTCCGAGCTTGGACGAACATCATGAAGATGAAGACGACTAAAGCGGCGAACGCGATGAAGCCATTTTGGAAGAGAACATTGAATTCAAAGGAACGGGTGAGCAGATCGCTAAGGCCAAGTCCATTGAAGGAGGCGTAGCCGCTCGAGTTCGTGACCCGTTGAATTCCGAATAAGAAGTTCAGGAAACTGAACCCAACCCGGTCATCGTTATTGAAGGCAAAGAAGGTCCGAGCAATCACGACTTCAATCTGGCCAAAGAAACCATTCGAGCTGAAGTAACGGCCGATTAAGGGGAGTTTGGCTAAGAATGAGGCGCTGGTGAAGGAATCAATGAAGAGAACGAGCAGTCCCACCACCACCAGACACATCAGGACGAACCCGGTGATCGTTAACCAACGGGGCGCCTCTTTTTTGACTTTGATGAAGCGATAGATGATCGCAAAGAGATAGACCGGGATCAAGAATTTGAGCGCGGTGAGATACGGCATCACAATGAGAGAAATTAGACCTAATAAACCAAACCCCAGAATGATGAGGAAACGCTTCAGATCTTTTTTCGGAGAGACATAGAGGCAAGCGGGCAGAGCCGAAGCCAAAAGGAAAGCGCTGATGCAACCATACTTTAAGCTCACCGCGCTAAAGGCAAAGCCATTCAAGATCTTGGTTTCTTCGGTGATATTGAAAACCGCGCCTTGGTAGTAATAGACCATGCCAGAGAAGCGGGCGACGTAGAAGAAGCCATAACGGGCTAAGGAATAGATGGTGCTAATGAAAACGAAGAGTCCTAAGCCCCCACCTAAGACCAACATAATCCAATCCATCTTAAGCGCTTTGATGTTCTTTAAACCAACGCCGACAACGAAGAAGCCAACGATCCCCAGCATCACGGTGAGATCATTCACGATCCCCGAAAAGACGGTCTGATAAATCGTGACCCAGAAACCGGAGAACGCGCAGAAAGCAGCAAAGATGAACAAAGGGATCAAAGTGATCAGGTAGCCTTCAATTTCGCGCGGACTATGATTGGCTTCGACAAAAGGAATCATCGCTAAGCCAATGAAGAAGCCGAGCAACCGGAAAATTAAAATTCCATTGGCTCCGCCGAGGGTGAACGCCGTTAACGCCAAAAGTTCGAGGCCTAAAAACGCCAGGATGGTGTCATAACGTTCAACGTATTCTTTCCACTTCCCCATGTTTACCAATAGGCCCCGCCTTCGATCTTATCGAAACCAGCGGCTTTATTATACGGTCTAATCCAGTCGGAGTTCACGTGTTTTGCCACATGCTCCCGTTTTTCCCAGCGTTTTCCCATGATCCCAAATAAGGTCGGGGTCGCTCCGCCGGTCTCAATCGCCATCTTTCCAATCGACTTAATGAAGCAGCAAAGGAAGGCGGTATAAGCCCCACACCCGACCAAAGCGATATCAAAATCGATGCCACGGATCGCTTCTTTCATCTGATCAAGGCCATCAAAGAACGTCGGAAGGACCGGCTTCTCATCCCCTAAGGTGAGGGGCGAAGTCAGAACCTTTAATTCGAATTCCGGGAGAATCGAAGGCTGATCGAGGAAAAGCTTCTCCCGTTTTTGATATTGGGCTTCGATCTCGGCGGTGAAAGGAGAAATGACGAGAACCTTCTTGCCTTTTAAGAGTTCGGTCCAATTGCCCCGGAGCGGTTCCATTCCTTCGTATTGGATGATTTTGGCTTTGGGCAAATACTTCTTTTGGAAATAGTCTTCCATATGGAGACCCATGATTCCCAAGATATCCGCGTTCGCGCATTCCTTTAACCACGTCTCGCCATAGTGGCGGAGATGGATATCATCCGCCGGGTAGAAACCGGCGTTATTCTTCATCGAATATTTCACGGAATCTTTGAAGTTCTTGCGATAACCGAGCCGAACCTTCTCATAGTTATTGATCGCCCCAAGCTCAGTCCCGCCAAAGTGGATCGCGGCGAAGGGCTTGCCAGCCCTGATGAAAGAACGGAGAACCTCATTGCTATAATCGAGGCTGATCCCTTTTTGCCCGCGGAAACGGGTGCAGTTTTTCATCTTATGGGCCAACTTATAGCGGAGCGCCCCTGGAACGTTCTTCAAGAAATAGAGGTCATAGGTGCAGCGTTCTTTGCTCATAATTCACCAAACGATTTCTTCGGGCTTTTTGGGAGCAGAGTTCATTTCGTCCAAAATGATTTTGCCATCTTGGATCCGAAGCAAGCGATCCGCGATATCGGCGATCTTCGAGTTATGGGTCACGATGATGACGGTCTTCTTATAAGTGGAAGCGACATTGGTTAAAAGCTTAATGATGGCCGCCCCGGTTTTGCTATCGAGGGCCCCGGTCGGTTCGTCGCAAAGGAGAAGCTCCGGGTTCTTCACAAGGGCTCGCGCAATCGCGACCCGTTGTTGCTCGCCGCCCGAAAGCTGCGAAGGGAAATTATCAACCCGCTGGGCCAAGCCCACGTCTTCGAGGATCTTCTTGGAGTCGAAGGGCGAATCCACGACCGAAGCCGCGAGGAGAACGTTCTCTTCGGCGGTGAGATTAGGCATCAGGTTATAAAACTGGAAGACAAAGCCGATATCCTTGCGGCGGAATTGGCTCAGTTCTTTGGCGTTATACGCGACGACATCTTGGTCATTCACGAGGTACTGGCCCGAGGTTGCAGAGTCCATTCCCCCGAGAATATTGAGCAACGTGGATTTGCCCGCTCCTGAGGCCCCTAGAATCACCACAAGCTCCCCTTGGGGGATTGTGAAGGAGACATCGGAAAGAGCCCGGACCTCATTCTGGAGTCCAGGGTTATAAACCTTGCAGAGATCTTTCACGACGATGTCGGCCATAGTTAATAGGCGGTGTAGTCGTCAACCTTGTCCTTCCAATTCGGATCATCCGATTTGAAATGGTGCAAGAGGCAACGGCAAACGATTCCTCCAATGAGGGCTTGGCTGAATAAACCAAAGCAATAGTTATTGAGTTCTTTTGAGGCGCGGAAGAAACTCAAAAGATTGGCGCTCCAACTGTTCGAGGTCCCCACGCTAAGGAGAATGGCAAAGAGAATCGCTAAAGTGAGGCTCGCCGCGCTTAAGATAATGCCCGGCACAAAGAGCCAATGCTGCGCAACGCCAAAACCATGAATCGCTTGATGATGGTCGTGGGCAGGATCCGGGTTGCTTTTCGTTTCCGTTCCTTCGTCCTTTTTTTCTGCGGCCTTCACTTCGACAACGTCTTTCTTTTCCTCGTCCATGGTTACTTGTTCTCCTTCTTTTTAAAGCGTTCTGCCAGTTTCGAAATTAAATTGCCATCGCCCAAGGAAAGGAGCTGATGGAGCGAAGAGACGATCGTCTTCTCGCTGGCCTTGCCATGAGGCTTCGCCACAATCTTGCTCGGGCCTAAAAGGATCGAGCAACCCAAATCGTTATAGGCGAAATTGGTATAGACGATCGTGCCGAAAGTCTTTAAAGCCGACTTCGCTTCAACCGAACTATATTTGTCGGCCATCCGGAGAGCGATCCCCCGGGTGGTTAACGCCACCGCTTCCGCGTTTTTGAGCATCACGTTCCCGGCGAAACCGTCGGTCACGCACACATCGAAGTTCCCCATGAGGAGGTCATTGCCTTCCATATTGCCAGTAAAGTTGATCGGCAGGGCTTTGAGCAAAGGATAAGCGGCTTTGGCCAGCTGGTTGCCTTTGCCTTCTTCGCTTCCGACATTAAGAAGCCCAACCCGCGGGTTCTTAATCCCATAGGCAGCTTCGGCGTAGGCATTGCCGAAAATCGCAAAGTCCACTAGCTCTTCGGGGGTGGAATCTAAGCAAGCTCCGCAATCTAGGAGAATCACATGGCCACCATTTTGAATGGTCGGAAGCGAACAAGCTAAGCAAGGGTGTTTAACTCCCGGAAGCAAGCCCATCCGGAAAATCGAACCTAGTAAGATTGCTCCGGTGGAGCCGCAAGAAAGCATTCCCACCACCGCCGGATCGTTCTTGCAAGCTTCTAAGGCTAGCACCAGCGAGGTTCCGTTATAGCCATGGAAAATATCGCGGGGATCATCATGGTTCGTGACGAAGGTTTTGGTATCGAGATACTCGACTCTCGAAGCGTCCGCGCCTTTTTCTTGGACCAGTGCGCTCACGAGTTCCTTCTCGCCCGCGAAGACCAGAATCAAATCTTTCCGTTCCGCTAAAACGCTTAAAGCACCATCAATCACGACTTCGGGACCATTGTCCCCGCCGTAGATGTCGACCACGATTTTTTTCATAGTTTGTTCACTCCAAGGTGGCAATCAAATCATAGATGGCTTGCTGACCATCGATTTCATAAATCTCCAATAAGGGATAGGTGCTGCTGATGTAATCCTGTACTGCGGCCCGATCCTCTTCGGATAATTCAGAGCCATAGAAGAAGGTGATGACCTCTTTATCGTTGAGCGCCTTCGTCTTCTTAAAGAGGGTCTTCATCGCTTCGATGATCGTCGGTTCCGCCGCTTCGATTTGATCATTCAAAATCCCGACGTAGTCGTTCTTCGCGATGCTGATCCCATCATAGGAGGAATCGCGGATCGCCTTTGAAAACAAGAGGGTCGTGACATTATTAACGGCCTTTTCCATCCGCTGAATGTTATCTTCAAGGCCGAGGTCGGCCAGATCCATGATCGAAACCGCGGCGTAACCTTCGCCTAAGTTTTTGGTCTCGATGATGTGAACGTGATCCTCGCCAAAAAGCTTCGCGGCTTGATGGGCGGCCAATAAGCTATTGCCGTTATCGGGTAAGACGATGATGTCATCCGCGGCGGCATCTTTATAGGCCGAGAGGAAATCATCCGCGCCCGGATTGTTCTTTTCGCCGGCATTGATCACGATCGTCGCGCCATAATCTTTGAACTGCGAAACAAGAGACTCACTGGGGACCACCGCCACGCAGGCGAGTTTGGTATGGGGTTTGCTCGGTTGAACTTGGGTCGCGATATACCGGGATTTATCAATGAGGGTCTCGTTATGTTGCAACGCCATATTCTCCATTTTGAAGGTAACGAATTCGCCAAACTGTTGGGCATAGGCGATCACTTGATCCGGATGCTTGATGTGGACGTGAACCTTCACGACCGTATCCTTTTGCACGGCGACGATCGATTCGCCTCCGATGGATTCGTAGTAGGCAATCAAATCTTTTAAGACGAACTTTTCGGGGCCTTGCTTGCTATTGGAGAGTTGCATGATGAACTCGGTGCAATAGCCATAGTCGAGGACGCTATCGGCGTTGAAAGCCATCGAAACATCCTGGGGAGCGGGGACATTGAAATCGAAAGAGACATCCTCGATGATCCGTCCGCCGATCGCTTGGGCCATCCCTTCGATGATATAGACGAGGCCGGCGCCCCCGCTATCGATCACGCCCGCTTCTTTCAGAATCGGCAAGAGTTCCGGCGTCTTTTCGAGCGACTCCTTCATTTTCTGAACGAGATTGGTGAAGTAATCGGAGAAGGAGGTTTGGAAGTCGGCGTTATTGAACGCATAATCGACCCCTTCCCTCATCACGGTGAGAATCGTGCCTTCGACCGGTTTCACCACGACCGCATAGGCGGATTTAACGCCATTCTCCATCGCTTGGGCGAATTGGGGAACCGTCGCTTCGTCAAAACCTTTGAGTCCATCCGCTAGGCCAGCGAAGAACTGGGAAAGAATCACGCCCGAGTTGCCGCGAGCGGAGAGAAGCATTCCTCGTCCGATCGCTTCCGCGACTTCTTGTAAGGACGAGGAATTCACGTTCTTTAAAGCATCGATCCCACCATTCACGGTGAGACCCATGTTGGTGCCGGTGTCGCCATCGGGGACTGGGAAAACATTCAACTCATTTACGTGCTTATAGTGGCTCTTCAAATCGCGGTAACCATTGGTCACCATCGCCTTGAACATTGTGCCGTCAATACTATTCATAAGGGGGTTCCGTTAATAGACTTAGAGATTGTAATCCCCGCAAGGGGAAAGGACAACCGCAAAGACTTGCCCTGAGTCCTTAAGACTCAAAGAGCAAGAAAACGGAAGCGGATTTTTGCTTTCCGCTTCCGTCACTTTCATTTGCCTGTCAGCTCAGCCATGATGGCTTTTTCCTCGACCAAGTCGGGGGAGATTTGTTTGCCGAAATAGAAGCAAGCCATTAAGCCGGGTCCGATATTCGCGCCCGAGGACATATCGACCGGGGTGACGATGATCTCTTTCGGATGGATCTGATCGCGGACCATCTGCTCGAGAACCTTGACCGGTTCTTTCCGGTAACTTTGAGCAATGAAGATGATCTGCTGATCGGGATCGACGATCGTTTTCTTCATGTAATCGATCGTGACTTGAAACGCATTCTTTAAGCCTTTGACCTTGGCGATGACTTCGCTTAAGCCATGGCCGTTAAAATCCGCCATCGGCTTCACGCCGACGAGGTTTCCCATGAAGGCTTTGGCCTTCGAGATCCGGCCCGTCCTTGAGAGGAAGAAGAGGTCATCCATGACCCCCATCTGGTGGAAGCAGTTCTTATTGGCTTCAACCCAAGCAGCGACTTCTTCGAAGGGCTTGCCTTGTTCGCGGAGCTGGCAAGCATAGGCGACGAGCGAGCCTAAGGAAGTGCTATAACGCTGCGAATCGACGACCTTAATCCGGGCCGAGGGATATTTGGCGCTCACGGCTTCAGCGGCTTTTAAGCAGAAATTGTAGGTTCCACTTAAGGCGGCGGATAGGACGATGGCTAAGACCGGACGGCCTGCCTTCACCTGTTTTTCAAAAACCTCGGTGATTTCGGCGACGTTCGCGGCGGCGGACTTGTAGATGTGCTTCTTATCGGACATCGATTTGAAGTACTCGTCCGGATCATGCTTGGACCAATCGACGTCGCTCTTCTCGGTGTGGCCATCGGGGAAGGTCACGGTGCCGACGATCAGATCATCGACCCCAAAACGATCGCGAAGGGCTTTGTCGAGGTCGCAGGCGTTGTCGGAGATAATGGCGAATTTTTCCATAAAAGAATCCTTTCGGGAATTAGACGGAACAATTTTAGCACACCTAAAAGGTTCCTTAGGGTACAATATCTCACGGCAGTTTCAAGAAACCCATGAACGATTGGCTATTAACAGGAATCATTCTCGCCGGCCTTGGGGTCTTCTTCATTTTGAATATGTATGCGTTCGGTTTCATCGCCTCGCATTTTATTTATAAGAAGGTCCTGACCCGAGAAAAAGGCAAAAAGGACAAATGGGGCCGGGTGTGTTCGGATCCAAAGAACATCGAACAAGTCCAAATGTGGACGATCGCGAATGCGTGGCGGGACCGTTACGTCCAATATCATTCTTCGTTTCATCTTCAATCGGATGGCTACGATTTGGTCGGAGACTATTACGACTTCAAATCCGATACCTGCGTGATTCTCATTCCGGGTCGGAACGAAACCGGAATCTATTCGCTTTATTTCGCGGAACCCTACCGGAAGGCCGGTTACAACATCCTGGTCTTTGACCCGCGGGCCCATGGTCTTAGCACCGGCGAGCTTTCCTATTGCGGGATCGGCGAACAAGATGACGCGTTGGCCTTCGCGAACTACGCCCACGATAAGCTCGGCAACAAGAACATCATCTTCCATGGCGTCTGCATCGGCGGCGGTTCGATCGCGCTTCTCATGGGGAGCGATAAAGCCCCGTCCTTTGTGAAGACCATCGTCCTCGATGGCCTCTTCGTTTCCTTTTATGAGCAATTTAAGAATCACCTCTCCGAAGGGGGCCATCCGGTTTGGCCGGTCCTCGATTGCATGCGGGTGATCATCAAACATAAGACCGGGGTGGACATCAAACGCCAGAACCCCTTGAATGCCGTGAAATCGATCCACGCCCCCACTCTTTTGCTCGCCGGGGAGAAAGACACCTATTCTCGGCCCGATAAAACCAAAATCCTTTTCGACCAGTTAGCGGCCAAGAACAAAAAGATCGTTTGGTTCCCAAAAGGCGCCCATAGCCACCTGAAGATCAACGACGAAGCCGGTTACGAAAAAGCGATTCTCGACTGGGTGCAAAGCCTATGAAGAAATACGCAATCTTCACGATGGACGTGGAGGATTTTTCCGACATCTATTGTTTAAGGAAGAGGCAGCACGATAAGTTCCCTTCGATGATGGATGGGTTCTACCGTTACCTCGATCTCCTCGAAAAATATGGAATCCACGCGGACCTCTTTGTTTTAGGAAATCGTCTGAAACAAGATGAAGTCCTTTTAAAAGAAGCGGTGAAGCGGGGCCACACGATCGCGCTCCATGGCTACCACCCCGAGTTCCTGAAGAATATCACCACCGCAAAATCGCTCGTTGAACAAACTCTCGACGTTCAGATCAAAGGCTTCCGGGCTCCGGGGTTTTCTTTAAGGCAAGACGAAGTCGATGCGCTCCCCAAACTGGGCTTTGAATACGATTGCAGCGAGCAGGACTATAAGATCTCCACTTACGGGGCCTCCATGAATACCAAGACCTATCAGGAGATCTATGACTCGGTCCTTAAGAAAGATGGCTTCTACGAAGTGAAGATGCCCCAATCGACCGGACACCCGCTTCATGGCATGCCGATCGGGGGAGGGGGCTATTGCCGTTTACCGCCCTACCACTTCATCCGCCGCGTTTTAAAGAAGACGATCAAAGAGAAATCGCTCTATGTTTTCTATTGTCACCCCTTCGAGTGCAGCCAAGTCAAAACCCCGCGGATGCTTTTAGGCCCGCTCAATAGCCTCTACGTCAACCGCCGGAAAAATTATCTGAATCACATCGAAGAGATCATTCAGATTTTAAAAAAGGAAGGGTACACCTTCCTCACCTACGAAGAGCTGCTCCAAGAAATCGCTTAGTTACTTGGCGTGGCCTAGCACGTAGGAAACGACATCACCCACATTTTGAAGATGTTCGATGCTGGGATTGTCGAATTGAATTTTGAATTTCTTTTCGATCGCTAAGACCATATACAGAACGGAAATGCTGTCCATTCCGAGGTCTTTTCGGAAGTCGGAAGCGAGGGTGGCGTCCGTAAACGCCTGCGGATTCCCCGTGACATCCTGAGCAATCTTCTTTAAATCTTCAAATACGCTTTCCTTGGTTAACATGGAGAACCTCCTCTAATTCTTTTGTCTTCTCATACAATTGTTCGGTCAAGACCCGAATCTCCGGAATCGAGGCTTGCTCCTTCCCTAAAATCTTTCGGGGATCGAAGAGCTCGCCCACGACGACGTGGTAACGATTCCACCAATGCTTCCGTTTCTCAAAGTAGCAGGGAATGATCGGAACGTTCGCTGCGACCGCCATGAGAACCGCGCCCCCTTTGAAGGAAGCGGGGCCTTCTTGATGCTGAATGCCGCCTTCGGCAAAGACGGTGATGAGATCGCCTTGCTCCAGGTGTTTTTCCGTGATTTGCATCGCCTCGATATCGGCGATCTTGCGGTTCACTCCAATGCAACCGGCTCGGCGGAGCAACCAGCCCCGGAAAGGATATTTCATGATGAACTCGGCGACCAAGAAGAACATCCGCCTCCGCCAAAAGGTCGAGCCGATGATGAAGGGGTCGTGCAGCGAGAAATGGTTCGCCGTCACAATGCAGCCATGATGGTAATGCAGCGATTTCTTGGCTTCTTTCGAAACGAAGATCGCTTTCGGCCGATAGGCTAAAAGAAGCCACGGGCCGACTAAGGCCCGCGCCAAATCCATCCCAAATTTCTTGGGATTGAAGAGACGGCAGAAATAAGGCTTCTCTTGGTTCACGGGAATTGAGGTTATTTAGAAACCGACTTTTTCGAAATCTTCGGCCCCGTGCTTGCAGATCGGGCAAACGAAATCCTTCGGCAGGACTTTGCCCTCATAGAAGTAGCCGCAGATCTTGCAGCGCCAGCCGATCTTCTTTTCTTGGACGATCGGTTTCGGTTTGATGTTGGCGAAATAATAGGCATAGGTGAGCGAAGGTTTCTTGCAAAGGTTCTTCGCCTCCGTCACTTCGCAAACGAAGAGGGTGTGGGACCCGCAGTCGATGCTTTGAAGGACTCGGCATGAGACGAAGCTATTCGCCGTGGATTTGATATAGTAAAGGCCATTTTCCGACCGGGCGAGTTCATTCTCAAAGCCCGTCATCTTGTCGCCATTACGGCCCGAAGCAAAGCCAAAGCGTTTGATCGTGCTGAAGGGGGTCTCTTCGGTCAGGATCGAGATATTGAAGACCCCGGTCTTCGCGACGAGATCGTGCGAGTAGTTGAGCTTATTGACGGAGAGCATCACCCGTTGCGGTTTATCCGCGCATTGGATGAAACTGTTGACGACACAGGCGTTGTCTTTGCCATTGCTATCTTGAGTATGGAGGATGAATAAGCCATAGGAGACATTGAAGAGGGCGGTCGCATCGACGAGGCCCCCGGAATCCGCGACCTTTTCGCTGACCGGCCGCATCGCGCTAACCACCGCTTCCGCTAAGAGGTTCACATCCTCAAGTTGACTATCCTTCAAAGTCGAAGCCAAGGTGACCGACTTCTCAAGATAAGTCATGCCTTCCAAATCTTTTAAGATCGATTGCATGTTGAGCTTGGCTTGAGGAGCCCACGAGCCATTCTCCATGAAACCGATGATCCGGTTCCGAATCTTGTGGTTCGCTAAATCGTGGAGGAAGTCTTCCATCTTCACGAAGACCCCGGCGTTATAGGTGGTCGCGCAAAGCAAAATCGTCTTGACTCGGAAGGCTTCGGCGATCAGATAGGAAGAGTCGGTCTTGGAGACATCGTACATCACCAAGTTCCGGACCCCTTTTTCCGCTAAATCCTTCGCCAAAACATCGCAAGCATTCGCGGTATCGCCATAGACCGAGCTATAGGCGATCATGACCCCATCGGAATCTTCGGGGGTATACGTCGCCCACTTAAGGTAACGTTGGAGAATGAAGTTCAAATTGTTATGGTAGACCGGCCCATGAAGCGGGCAGATCATCTTGATATCAAGACCAGCGGCTTTATTGAGGACCGCCATCACCTGGTCACCATATTTGCCGACGATGTTCGTATAGTATCTCCGGCAATCTTCGAGATAGAGCTTGTCGAAGTTCAATTCGTCCGCGTAGATGTTTCCGGATAAGGCGCCAAAGGTGCCAAAGGCATCCGCGGAGAAAAGGACATGGCCGCTCATCTCGTAGGTGAACATGACTTCCGGCCAGTGAACCATCGGGGCCATCACGAAGGTGAAGGTCCGTTTGCCCGTGCAGAGCTTATCGCCCTCTTTGACGATCTGGACCTTGGCTTTTAATTTCGGGAAGAAGTTCTTGAGGAAACGGTCCGACATTGCATTCACGATCACCGTGACGTCGGGATAACGAAGCAAGAGTTCGCCGATATTGGCCGCATGGTCGGGTTCCATGTGATTCACGATCAAGTAGTCGAGCTTCCGGCCTTGGAGCAAGAACTCGAGGTTATCGTAGAAGACCCCCGAGACGGAACGGTCGACCGTATCCAGCAAAACGGTCTTTTCATCCAAATAAAGATAGGAGTTATAGGAGACCCCATTGGTCAAAGGATAGACGTTCTCAAAGAGATGAATCCTCCGATCGGACCCTCCGATATAAAAGAGACCCTCATCCAACTGTGTTTCACAATGCATGATGACTTACCTCGGTACTAATGATAGTGAGTTGCCTTTCCTTTGGAAAGAAATAAAGCCTAAGAAAAAACACTTCGCAAAGAAAAAGGCCCCCTCCCATTTTAAAGGAGGGGACCCGTAGGGTTTAATCGTTAAATTCGCTATAGGAAATTCCGTTTTCTTCGTCGTGACTCCGAAAGCCATGCGCCAAGGAAGTGAAGACGATCCCAGGGATCAAGGCACACACCCCCAAAGCGAACAGCACGATCGAGAGCATGAACAAGATGTAATAAAGCGTGGCCAACTCTTTCCAACCGCCGGTCCGCTGCACTTCGAGAATGAACAGGACCAAAAAGGTCACGAAGGTCGTTAACGATCCGGCCGAGACTCCGATCCCGATCGGTAAAAGCACTTGGCCCGCCTTATGGAAATTCTTATACGCGCGCTTATGGGTCCCCTGGTAATTGTCCATGAAAACACCTCTTTCGGGGCTATTGTAACATAGGCAACGGTAGAACGTTATCAATCGTCAGTTAAAGGCAATTTCTCCAGATCGAGATCGAATTCGGCCTTCGCCACCTTCTGGATTTCCTTCACTTGGATCTGGGCTTGGAGATACTTTTTGTACTCGAGGCCGTATTTGGAAACTGAGGCTCGATAAATTGAAAGTTGATTCAGTGCGTCCGCGAACCATAAGGGCAACTGCCGGATGATTTTGGCTTCGAGGAGGTATTGATGAGGTTGAAGCAAAGGATGGCCCCCTTCCTCCAAGATATTGAGGTTATAACGCCGGGCGATGATATTGCTGTCGATCGTGAGGCGGAGGTAGTCTTCGTTCGGTTTATTGAACATCGCGATCCGGTCGTAATCGAGAACGACCTGCGGGACCGTCCCCGGATATTGTTCCAACCAGTTGGCAATCTCCTTAAGGACGAAATCATGCATGTATTCCCCGTTATTCGGAGGCAAAATCCCCTTCCACTCGAAAGCCTCGAATTCGGACTCGCTCAGGGTGATTCGCCGCTTAAAGACCTCACCCTTGAACTTCTTTTTGAGCTCAAGGAAATAAAGCGGATGTTCGCCTCCGTAGGTCCGTAACCGCAGCTTGGCTTTATATAGGGGCCCTTCCGAAGATTCCCGAATCACATTGTTCGTCGGCGTATCGAAGTAGATGTTCTTGACCGAGTAATGGCCCCCAGCTTGGCTATAGGGGTCGTATTCCATATGCTGCTCGAGGATCTTTAAAAGGCCATCCCTTTGTTTCTCGTTCAAAAGGTATTTCACTTCGATCCGGCGGAATGATGTAATGACTTCTTTTTCTTCCATTCCAAAATACCTTGTTCCATTAGTATAAAGGAAGCCAAAGGTTTTCTTGTTGGAAAACAGAGTTACTTTTTAAAGCCGGTCCGCCCATCCTGGAACGCCATCGCGGGGACGGAAGAAGGAAGGCCGATCACCACGGTCGCGGGGGTCGGATAAAGTAAGGGGCCCACCACCGTATCTTTGACGGCGACGGTCGCTTCTTCAAATAAGGGCAAACTCGCGCGGATGATCCGGCTCTTCGTCTGGAAGGGGACCTTCTTCTCCTCGTCATCGGAGACTTCATGGAGCCATTCGGCGGTCCGGGTTAACGACCCCGTGACGTTATAAGCGCCCCCATGGAGAAGATTGGATTTGATCGCATTAAGAACACCGATCGCCAGCATGAACCCCGGGATGTAATCAAGCGGGACTCCATTCAGATTCTTCGGCTTCTTTAAAGAACCATTTCGAATCGATAACCCCGTCACGTCCTCCGCTAAAGGGGCCCAGCCCGGTTTATCTTTCCAGACGCTATCGCTAAAGCACATGAGGGAACCATAGATGATGTTGGGATTGAGTTCATGGATCGCTTCGCGGGATAAACCGAAATGATCGAGGGCCCCATTTTGATAACTGTAGGTCACCACATCGGCTTCTTTGATCAGCTTCTTGCAGAGTTCCAATTGTTCGGGGACGTTGAAATCGAGTTGGATCGAATTCTTGCCGGCCCAGCCATCGAGTTCGAGCATCGCCTGCTCCTGCTCTAGGAACTTGCCGCGACGGACCAAAAGAACATCCGCGCCATACTCCGCGAGGATCCTTGAGCAGGCCGGACCCGCGATGATATGAGTAAGGTCGAGGACCTTAATTCCTTTGAGGGGGAGATCAGAACCGCAAGGGCCATAGTTCTTCTTAGGGCTATCTCCGACTTTGGCGGTTCGAATGAGCGGCATCGCGCACACGGCTTGCCCAAAATCGGTCGCTTTCCATTCCTCGTGGGTCCGCAAAACGCAACCGCAGGCCCCGCAATCGAACGCGAGCTTTTCGAGATCTTCCGCCTTGTAGTTTTTGATCGCGGCCGCCACCACTTTCTTATCGCCCTTCAAGGAATCGAGGTTAAACTCCGCCGGCTTCGTTTCAATCCCTAAGGCCTTCATCAGCTTGGCCTTTTGCGATTCGTAATAGACGTGGGCGGAAAAATAACGGCCATCCGCGCATTGATATTTGTAGAAGGAACCATTGAGGGCGTTATCGACCCGTAAGGCCGAGTCAAACCGCGGGGCGGCGAAAGCTTGTTTTTTGGAGTAGCCCATCATGTAGAGCCGAACCACTTGTAATCCCGCGAACGCCACATCGGTTTTGACGACGGGCTTCGTGGTGACGCCATTTCGGATATTTCCGATTTCCGCGGCGAGTTCGCCCGCCGTCGTTAAGGCGCCAGCGGCCGCTCCGGTCTGAAGGATCTTCTCTTTCTTATAGAGTCGGATCACCGCTTTTAGGCGTAAGAAAAGAAGGACAATCCGATAACGGGGGAAGCCATTATGGGCAAAGCAAGCGGAAAGCATTTCGCCGAAGCGATCCGGGTGAACGAGGAACTCAATCTCGGAATCCGTAACGATTCCTAAATCCTTTTTGATTTTCTCGTAAGCCCGCTCCGACTGTTGGGCTTTCTGTCGCATCACATGGTAGGTGAGAAGGCTGATCGTGATATCGATCAAAACCAACGCGACTAAAATCGCCGAAATCACAATGAGCAGAATCAGGTACCATGTCATAGGTTTTCCTCTTAAGGTACTTTTATTATAAAAGAAAAGATTCGGAAGGCATTTAAAACCGCTATCGAAATACCGATATGGCGATTTTTGAGGCCATCCTCATCTATCTAACCCTAAAAGAAATTGGTAAACTAGGGACGAGGTGTTCTATGAACAATTGCAAATACGTGGAACCTTTCGAAGAGGCTTTCTCTTTGAAAACGGTCAATGAAGAGGCGGACCGTTGCCTGCTTTGCCTCGATGCCCCCTGCAGCGCCGACTGCCCGGCGGGAACCGATCCGGCCAAGTTCATTCGGAGCGTCCGTTTCTTAAACTATGAAGGGGCGGCGGAAACCATTCGGGAGAACAATCCGCTCGGCGCTATCTGCGCCCGGGTTTGCCCGACGGAACGCTACTGCCAAAAAGGGTGCTCCCGCAGTGGGATCGATCGCCCGATCGATATCGGAAAGATTCAGCAATTCGTGACGGATTATGAAGCCGCAAAAGGCATGGCGATCCTTGAAAAGGGAAAATCCAACGGCAAGAAAGTCGCTATCGTTGGGGCGGGCCCAGCCGGGCTCACCGCCGCCGCGATGCTCTTACAAAAGGGCTATGGCGTGGAGCTCTTTGAAGCCCATAAAGAAGCCGGCGGTTATCTCCGTTATGGCATTCCGGAATACCGTTTGCCTAACGCGGTCATTGATCGCGAGATCCAGCGGATTGAAGATCTCGGCGCCGTGATCCACCTGAATAGCAAGGTCGACCAGAAGAAACTGAATGAACTGAAGAGCCGTTTCGATGCGGTTGTCCTTTCCTTAGGAGCATCGCGCGGCAAAGTCCTTCCGATGTTTGAAGGCAATAAATCGGTGGTCACCGCGGTTGACTTCCTCGCCAAAGTGAAATCCGCGCACGGCGATGTCCAGGTCCCCGACAACGTTCTCGTGATCGGCGGCGGCGACGTCGCGATGGATACCGTGACGAGTTTAAAGCTTCTTGGCGTCAAGCAAGTGAGTGACGTCGTCTATGAAACCTTCGACGAATTCAAAGCCAGCAAGAAAGAGCTTCAAGGCGCCCAAAAGATGGGAGTCTCGATCCTCGATGGCTATGTTCCAAACAAAGTCGAAGGCAATACCGTCTACTTCAAGCACCGCTATAAGGAAAGCGAGCTCTCGGTCAAAGCCGACCTCATCATCTTGGCGGTGGGTCAATACACCGACCTCGCCGATATCA